>DATCBN010000107.1 GCA_036511855.1 Candidatus Eremiobacteraceae bacterium
CCGCCGCCGCGCGGCACCTCGAGCACGTAATCGCCGGACGGGTCGTCATGCGTCAGCGCACGCGCGCCGCAAAATGCGGTGACGCCATGCGCTGCGGTCAGCACGAGCGCACTCGCGGCCGCGCACACGATATCATCGCCACGATCGGCGAAGCCGGCATGACCGCTGACGGTCAACTTGACGATCGTGCCCTTCGGCGAGCGCTCGCATCGCACGATGAGACTGGGCTTACGCGAGCGAGATCTTCTCAATCCGGAGTTCGGTGATGGGCTGGCGATGGCCATGACGGGTTCTCACGCGCTTCTTCGGCTTGTAGCGGAAAGCCATGACCTTGGCGGCTAAGCCTTGCCGGACGACGCGAGCGCTCACGCTGGCGTTTTGGACGAGTGGCGAGCCGACGATGAGGTCCTTGCCGTCGTGCGCGAGCACGACGCGGTCGAACACGATTTCCGCGTCGGCGTCGCCGGCGATGCGGTCGAGGCGCAAAATCTCGCCTTCCTTAACCTTGAGGTGTCGGCCATTTGCTTCGATGACGGCGTACATGGGAGTAGGTTGTGACCTTTCGAATAGCTTCGATACAGACGCTCAATCGTACCACGAGGGGCAGTTGAGCGTCAAACGCAACGTGTCCCGCTGGCCGGCGATAATATCTATTTACAAACCTGAACAAATGCCCTAGTATTTGTTCTTGGTGGCCGGACGACTGCAACAAGGTTCACCGCACCGGAGGTGGGGCTTCCCCAAATTAAACGCTAGGGTTGCATGGGGGCTGAATGGTTGAACGCTCTTGGGACTCACATTCTCGTCGAACTGTCTGAATGCGATCCGGAGATCCTCAGCGACGTCGACAAAGTAACGAACATTTTGGTCAAGGCCGCGAAAGAAGCAAACGCGGAGGTCCTCCAAACCGCCTTTCACCGCTTTAATCCTCAGGGGGTTAGCGGTGTCGTCGTTATTGCGGAGTCGCACCTGTCCATCCACACGTGGCCGGAATACGGTTACGCAGCCATGGACATCTACACGTGCGGCGACCACACCGATCCCTGGAAAGCATGCCGATTCGCGGCCGAGCAGTTCCAAGCAAAACAGATGCTGACCACCGAAGTGCGGCGCGGAATGCCGGACGAAGCGGGTGTGTTCAGCCACGTCGTCGGCAAGAAGTCGACAGGGATCGAGCCCGGTGCCAAAAACCGAAAACTCTCAGTGGTACGTTGAGCAGGTAGCCGACGGAGAACTGCACAGCCATGCGCTAAAGCAGACGTTGGCCCAAGGCAGATCTCACTACCAATCCTACGCAATAGTCGAAAGCCCGCTTTTCGGTAAGATGCTCGTACTCGACGGCGACACGCAAAGTGCCGCCCTAGACGAGCATATCTATCACGAATCGCTTGTGGCTCCCGCCTGCGCGGTGGCGGGCACACCCCGATCCGCGCTCATCCTCGGCGGCGGCGAAGGTGCGACGCTTCGCGAGTTGTTGCGCGTGCCGTCGATGCGCCGCGTGGTCATGGTCGACATCGACGGCGAAGTCGTCGAAGCGTGTCGCCGCTTGATGCCGGAGTGGAGCGCCGGCGCATTTGAAGATCCGCGCACCGAGTTCATCGTCGGCGACGCCAAAGCGTACGTAGAACGTTCGTCCGAGAAATTCGACGTGGTGCTGAGCGATCTCACCGAACCGCTCGAAGATTCTCCGTCTTACGGCTTGCACACCGCCGCGTTCTATCGCGCCACGCGCGCTCGTCTCGCTCCCGGCGGCGCGTATGCGATACAAACATCCACCGCCGGTCCTCACAATTTCGCGCTTCACGCCCGGATGATCGCGACGCTGCGCGCGGCGTGGCCGGCGGTGGCGCCGTATACTGCTTACGTGCCCGCGTTCGACACCGCGTGGGGTTTCGCGCTGTGCGCCGACCAGCTTGATGTGTTCGGCGAAATCATGTGGGAACGGGCGGACGAATTGGCGCGCGCGTGCGGACTGCGCCATTACGATGCGCAGACTCATCGTCATGCGTTCAATCTGCCCCGCTATCTGCGCGATGCATACGCGGCGGAAAAGCGCGTCTTCGAATAAAATTCGGCGTGTAGGAGGGCAGGCATCGCTTGCCCAGTGGGTGAGCGATGCTCACCCTCGTACGGGATGGTCACCGTACTACGAACAAAACGACGGGGCAATCGATGCTTGCCCTCCTACTCAAATGAATTTATCTGACGAGGTTGTTCGAGATCGCGTGAATCGCCGCTTGGGTTCGTGCGGTTATCTTCAATTTGCGGAAGATGTGCGAGATATGGTTTTTGATCGTCTTCTCGCTCAGGCTGAGCTTATCGGCGATCTGCCGGTTGGTGAGGCCAAGAGCGATCAGGCGGATAACGTCGGTCTCACGCAAGGATAGGTCGGGCCGCTTCGGCGGCGGACCGACGTCCGGCGTCTTCAGCAGAAGGCTCGCAATCTTCGGATCGATGTAGACTTGACCACGAGCGACGGCGAGCACCGCGCGGTGCAACTCCTCTATGCTGCAATCTTTGAGCAAGAAGCCGTCGGCGCCCAGGCTCAGGCATTGACGTACTGTGGCCGGCAGCGCGCGATACGCGAGCACGCAAATCCGCAGGTTTTGGCCTGTGCCAAGCAAGCGGCGCATGAGATCGCGGTGGTTCTCGGGTTGGAAGTCGAGGTCGAGGACGACCGCATCTATTCCGGGGCCGAAACCGGCATCCGGAACATTTGGTACACCGAACGGTTCGACGTCCCCATACTGCTCAAGCGCCGCGCATAGCGACGACCTGAACACGCCTTGCGGAACGATGACCGCGACCCTTAGCGCGTTTCCCATTTCGCGTTTCCCGGGCGCCGATCTCCATCGCCGGTGCCCTGTAATCTCGGTCGGGAGTCATTACTCAATAATCGATTACGAGCGATCGCTCCCAAAAAAGCAAGCTTGACGCTCGCTCATTCGCCCGAAGTGTTCGTAACACCATAACATGCGGATGACTACACGTCGTCTGACTCGCGGCTCATTTACGCGCCGGACTCTCGACCTAACAGTCCGCACACCTACCGCGCGTTCCGTCTAGGACTGCAGTCTGGCTGCCTGACTCACGCTCATGGGACTAACCGGGGGGCCTATGTTCGAATGTGGACGCCGGGGAAAATGCGAAGGGCCGGTAATACTTCCGGCCCTACGAATTACCACTGAACTGGGGCTTTTGCCTAGACAATTCCGCTTTTTATCGCGTAAATCGCTGCTTGCGTTCTCGCGGTGACGTTGAGCTTACTAAAGATCCTGCTGATGTGATTCTTGACCGTCTTCTCGCTCAAGAACAACTTTTCCGAAATCTGTTTGTTGGAAAGTCCGAGTGCGATGAGACGGATGACATCGGTTTCGCGCTCCGAAAGTTCGGTGGGGTCGTTGCGGTAGCGCTTGGTGCTGAGCCGGCGCAGCATGTTGCCCGCAAGTCTCGGATCGACGTAGACGTCGCCGCCGTGGATCATGAGCAGCGCGCGGGTGAGATCGGATGGGCTGATATCTTTGATTACGTAGCCTTCGACGCCGAATATGAGGCTTCGTGAGAGCAAATCTTGCTGTGCGTGCATGGAAAGCAGGCAGATGCGAACTCCCGGATGCGACTCGCGAAGCGCGCGAACCGCGTCGACCGGATCCCCCTTGTGGAAGTCCACATCGAGAAGGACGATGTCGGGTTTTGCGGCAGCTATGCGCTGCAGATCGCACTGTTCGATGCACTCTGGGACGATGCTGAACCGCTCATCTTTTGCGAGGAGCTGGCAGAGCGATTTACGGAACAGTGCTTGCTGTTCGACGATAGCAATGCGGACGCGATCCATTCTATATCCTTCCGGCCTGTGGTGGAGCTGTGGAGTCGGCTGATACGAAGGTGTCTTAGGACCATGGAATGCTTTTGGTCCCGCTACCAGACCGGTTAGTATTGAGTCCCTAGACGTCTAGAGTAGTGCTTTCGGACTCGTTTATGTCGGTTCCGGTCCTAGGGTTATACCATAGTTCCTAAAGCGTAGTCCACCCCGGGAATCAGGGTACGTCCCATATAACATTGTAAGCTACGCCATAGGACCTAAGGGGAATTCACTTCGCGTCGAGGGCGCCACGCTTGAGACGGGACTTGTTTACTCCTCGAAATGGACGAGAATTTTTTTTGCCTGATTTGAACCCAGGGTCCCCGACCCCAGCGGATCGACCGTCATCTGTCCCAATCGGGGCCGCGCAGCACCGCCAAATGCCGGCGGTGATCGTGGTCGATGCAGACGATCGCATCGTGTTGGTCAACGACCGGGCGATGAAGCTGATGCGGGAAGTCGCCGGCGCGGAACTGGCCGGCAACGGCGGCGAGCTGTCACCTATATTGAAGGCACTCGTTCCGGAGCTGCGAGCCCGGGTGCGGGACCGGCTCGATACCTCGACCGTGGCCTTGCTGACGATCGACAACTGCGTCAGGGCCTGCCTCCTAGACGGCTCCGCGGGCCGCCACCTCCTGCTGGTCTTCGAGCGAGTCGAACGTAAGGACGCCGTTCAACACAATCTCGAGCGGTACGCCTTGAGCCCGCGCGAGTGCGAAGTGGTGATGCTCGTGCTCTACGGCTACTCAAACCGCCGCATCGCCGACCAGCTCTTCCTCACCGAATATACGGTCGAAGATCATTTCAAGCGAATATTCGCAAAGCTCGGCGTCCGGTCGCGAACGGCGCTCGCCGCCAAAATCCTCGGTTGGCACGCGGGTTGAGCTTTGCGCACCGCAGCGTCACTAGGACGCATTCGCCACCTGAGCGAACCAACGCGCGTGACCGTAGACGCCGACGTAGCGCGGACACCCCTATACGATGTCCACGTCAGCCTGGGTGCAAAAATGTCCCCGTTCGGGGGCTTTCTTATGCCCATCTCTTACTCGGGGATCATCGAGGAGCATAACGCCGTTCGCGGAGCGGTCGGTCTCTTCGATCTTTCGCATATGGGCCAGTTCGTCGTCAGGGGCGAGGGCGCCGCGCGGTGGCTGGATTCGCTGACGTGCAACGACGTCGAGACGATGAAAGCCAATCAAGCCCGCTACAATATCTTCACGAACGATCTCGGCGGCGCGATGGACGATGCCATCATCTACCGGCTCGACGGCCGATGGCTAGTCGTCGTCAACGCCTCGAACGCACCGAAGATGTGGGCGGCGCTCTCGAAGAACGTTCCCGACGGTGTGACGATCGAGAACCGGACACCGCGGTCCGCACTTATCGCGCTGCAGGGGCCGCGATCGTACGAGCTGCTGCAGACATTCACCGGCGTCGATCTTTCGGCCATGAAATACTACTACGCCGCTGAAGGCAAGGTCGCCGAAATCCCCGCCGAGATCGCGCGTACGGGCTACACCGGCGAAGACGGCTTCGAATTGTTCGTGGCGGCCGATGCCGCGGAAGAATTATGGCAGCGGCTTATGACAGACGCGGGCCGCGTCGGCATGATGCCCGCCGGACTTGGCGCGCGCGACGTCTTACGGCTTGAGGCCGGGATGCCGCTGTATGGCCACGAGTTGGAAGAAGACATCTCGCCACTTTCAGCGGGGTTGGATTGGGTCGTCAAACTCGGTAAGCAATTCCGCGGCAGAGACGCACTAGCCGCGCAGGCGGCCGATCAGCTTTACCCTCGCATCGCCGGCATCATCATGGCCGGCCGAGCACCCGCACGCGCGGGATACCCGGTCTTCCTCGACGGTGTCCGCGTCGGCGAGGTCCGCAGCGGCTCGCCGGCACCCAGCCTAGGGGGCAAGAATATCGGGACGGTGCTCGTCACTGCCGAAGCGGCGTCGGCGGGGACGGAATTGGAGGTCGAGATCCGCGGTCAGCGGCACGGCTGCCAGGTGGTGCCCCTTCCATTCTACAAGCGGAAAAAATAAAAGGAGACACCGAATTGCCCGCTCCCACCGACCGCCTTTATACTAAGGAACACGAATGGGTGAAGATCGACGGCGCGAACGCGACGATCGGCATCTCCGATCACGCGCAGTCGGCGCTCGGCGACATCGTCTACGTCGAGCTGCCGAAGCCCGGCGCAACTCTCGCGCAGGGCAAGCCGATCGGCGTCATCGAGTCCGTGAAAGCCGTCTCGGATATCTACGCCCCGATATCGGGAACCGTCACCGAGGTGAACGGCGCCGTGGAGGACGATCCGGCCAAAGTCAACGCCGATCCGTACGGAACGGGTTGGCTGGCGAAGATCACGATCACAAACGCGGATGAGGCAAAATCGCTTCTCGACGCGGCGTCGTACGAACAGTTTTTGAAGAGCGAAGATCACTAGATTCCCGGACGATCAAGGGCCACCGGAACAGATAAGGATACCAACGACCAGCCATGCATGCACCTCACACCGACCGCGACGTTCGGGAGATGCTCGACGTCATCGGGGCGCCGTCGCTTGCGTCGCTTGCGGCGCCGCCGAAGGGTCTCGAGGTCAAAGGTGCGTTCGATGTCGCGCCGGCGCTGCCTGAAGCACTGGCGTTCGCGCATCTGACCGAACTGGCGAACAACAATCTCGGCGCGCGCATGACGAGCTTCATCGGCGCCGGCGCGTACCGCCATTATCAGCCGCCGGCAGTACCGTACCTCGCCACGCGTTCGGAATTCATCACGGCATACACGCCGTATCAGGCAGAAGCAAGCCAGGGAAGTCTACAAGCGATCTTCGAGTGGCAGACCTACATCTGCTTGCTCACCGGGCTCGACGTGAGCAACGCGTCGCTGTACGACGGATCGACCGCGCTGGTTGAAGGCGTCATCATGGCGTCGCAGGCTACCGGCCGGCGGCGCGTTGCAATTAGCCGCTCGGTGCATCCGGGCTATCGCGCCGTGCTCGACACGTACGCGCGCGGCATGGGCATCGAGGTTGTCGAGCTTCCGGTTGGTGAAGACCTGTTGGTCGACATGAAGTCGGCGGCCGTCAAAGATCTCGTCGCCGGCGCCGGTGCCATCATCGTGCAAAGTCCGAATTTCTTCGGGTGCATCGAAGACGTGGCCGGGGCGGCCGCGCTTGCCGGGGCCGCAGGTGCGCTCACCATCCAAGTGATCGTCGAGGCGATGTCGCTGGGCGCGCTCAAAACGCCAGCGGAATGCGGCGCCGATATCGCGGTGGGTGAAGCGCAGTCGTTCGGGCTGCCCGTGGGCTACGGCGGTCCTTACGTGGGATTCGTCGCCACCACAAAACAGCACGTGCGCCGGCTTCCCGGACGTTTGGTGGGCGAGACCCACGACGTCGACGGCCGCAAAGCATATGTGTTGACGCTGCAAGGGCGCGAGCAGCACATCCGGCGCGAGCTGGCTTCATCCAACATCTGCACTAATCAAGCGCTGTGCGCGCTCTTCGCTACTATATATCTTGCGACGGTGGGCGCGCACGGCTTGCGCTCGATCGCGGCGGCGAACATGGCACGCGCGCGCGAGCTTCGCGCCGCGGTGCTGACCGTGCCGGGCATGCGCCCCGCCGGGAGCGCGCCGTTCTTCAACGAGTTCGTCGTGCACACGCCCTTGCCGGCTGCACTGCTCACGGAGCGCATGGTCCGGCGCGGTATCCTCGCAGGGGTGGACCTTTCGCGTTGGTATCCCGACATGCCGCAATCGCTGCTTCTGTGCGCCACCGAACTCACGTCGGCAGACGACATCGCCCGCTTCGCCGGAGCGCTTGCAACGGAGATCGACAATGCTGTCGCTGCTGTTTGACCAGGGCGCGCCCGGCCGGGGAAGCGATTTCGTCGCGCCCGCGGGCACGCCGTCCGACTACTTGGATGCCGGTCTGCTGCGTGCCGACTTGCCGTTGCCGGATCTCGCCGAATTTGAAGTGACGCGCCATTTCGTGGCGCTTTCGCACCGCAATTTCTCGGTGGACACGAATTTCTATCCGCTTGGATCGTGCACTATGAAGTACAATCCGAAGCTGAATGAGGCGGTAGCGGCGTTCACCGGTTTCACCGATCTCCATCCGCTCGCACCCGACGCCACCGCGCAAGGCGCGCTCGAGCTCATGTGGACGTTAGAGCGCACGTTGTCCAGCCTTTTCGGCATGGAAGCGTTTTCGCTCATGCCGTGTGCGGGCGCTCATGGCGAGCTCACCGCGATGCTCATGGCGAGGGCCTACCATCGCGATCGCGGCGACGACAAGCGCCTCACCTGCATCGTGCCCGACACGGCGCACGGCACGAATCCCGCGAGTGCGGCGATGGTGGGCTACAAAGTCGTAGCGATACCGTCCACGCCGAAGGGCCGCACCGATATCGTGGCACTTCGTGCAGCGCTCGACGACACCGTGGCCGTCTGCATGATGACCAACCCGAACACGCTCGGTCTGTTCGAAGACGATATCATCGAGATGACTAAAGCGGTGCACGACGCCGGCGGTCTCATGTACTACGACGGCGCGAATGCCAATGCCATCGTGGGCCTCTGCCGCCCGGGCGACATGGGCTTCGATCTCATGCACCTCAACCTGCACAAGACGTTTTCCGTGCCGCATGGCGGCGGCGGTCCCGGCGCGGGCCCGGTCGGCGCGTCGGCACGTCTTGCCCCGTATCTGCCGGTTCCCCGCGTCGGCAAAGACGCCGACGGGCTTTTCTCGCTGCAGGAAGCAGAGCCGAAATCCGTCGGCCCCGTGCGCGTCTTCGCGTCGCACTTCATCGCGCTGGTGCGCGCGTATGCGTACATCATCGTCCATGGTGCGGAAGGTTTGAAGCGCAACAGCGAGCTCGCGGTATTGAACGCCAATTACGTGCGCGCGAAAGTGAAAGATATCCTCACGGTGCCGTACAGCGACTACTGCCGGCATGAATTCGTCTGCTCGGCGGAGTCGCTCAAGAAAGAGACGGGCGCGCGTGCGCTCGACCTCGCCAAAGGACTGCTCGACGCGGGCGTGCACGCGCCCACGATGTACTGGCCGCACGTCGTGCCCGAATGCCTCATGATCGAGCCCACGGAGACCGAGACCAAGCAAACGCTCGACGCATTTTGCGAGACGCTGCGCGCTTTGGTCAAGCAAGCGCACGACGATCCGGCGTCGATGCAGGAGCTTCCATTGCACACCTACGTCCGCCGGGTGGACGAAGCGCAAGTCGGGCGGCTTGCCAATAAAGGCATCGGGTTGCGTTGGACCGGCGAAAAGTAGCCGCGCCCGCCTCGCGCCGGTCGCCTCGGATCAAGCACGAACGCTCGGCCGGCGGGCTCGTGCTCATGCGCGAAAACGGCACGTATTCTGGTCTTTTGATCGGGCGCAACACGCCGCGCATCTGGTCGTTGCCCAAAGGGCACGTCGAGGCGGACGAGACCATCGAGCAAGCGGCCGTCCGCGAGGTCCACGAAGAGACGGCCGTCCAAGCCACCATCGTCTCGAAACTCTCCGACATCCGCTATTGGTTCTATAGCCGCGACGTCAAGCACAGCAAGATCGTGCACTTCTTCCTGATGCGCTATGTGACCGGCAAGCCCAAGCCACAGGAAGGCGAAGTCGACGAAACCGCGTGGGCGAAACTCGATGAGATGCCGGAGATCATGACGCATCGCAACGAGCGGCGGTTGATCGAGATGGCGCGCACGATCGTCGCGGAGAATCCGGCGGGCGATCTAGGCTTTTGAAGGGGACCTTGAGCGCTCGGCTCGGGCTCGCGCCGCTCACGCTGTGTGCGGCGGTCGTACTCGCAATCGCAGGGTGCGCCCGGCATGCGGCGCCGCCGGTGCCGAAGCCCTCGCCGACGCCAAGGCCGAAGATTCTCGCCGTGGACCCGCTCGACGGCGTGCTGGTCGATCCACCCACACTCAAGCATCGCATCGCCGCCGTGATGATCGACAACTATCCTATCGACGCGCGGCCGCAGAGCGGCCTGCACGACGCCGAAATCGTCTACGAGGTCGAGGCCGAAGGCGGCATCACGCGCTATATGGCGCTCTACTTGACGTCCAAGCCGGCCAAGATAGGGCCGGTGAGATCGGCCCGGACGTATTTCGTGGAGCTTGCCCGCCCCTACAACGCGCTTTTCGCCCATGCGGGCGAGAACGACGACGTTTGGGGCCCCCTCAAGCTGCTGCGCGCCGACGGCTTCGCGGATATGGAAGAGATCGTGGGTACGCCGGAGGCGTTTTGGCGCGACAACACCCGCGAAATGCCACACAATTTGTACACGTCGGTCACGAGACTGCGGGCGGCCGCCCCAAATCACGGCTGGCCCGACAGCGCATTCAAGCAGCCCGAGTTCGATTTCGACTATATGAGACCGCCGATCGTGAACTCGGCCATCGTCTCGTTCTGGATGCACTACCAGGTCGACTACCGCAGGTCGGGGTTTGCGTTCGAGCGCTCGATCTCGGGCGACGTGCAGCACGATCGCGACGACTCGCGCCCATACCAAGTCTCCGACATCATCGCGATTTGGATTCCGGCGCAAGTGCTCGACAATCTCGGCGATCTCGCCATGTCGGTCTACGGCGATTTTCCCGCCGAGGTCGTGCGGCCCGATCGCGTTGAAGCGGCGCACTGGATCGCGACCGGTCCGGACGCGCCGCCGGAAATCGTGGACGACGTGGGCAACCCGATCGCATTGGCGCGCGGCCAGATCTACATCGAGGTCTTGCCGCAGGGCGGAAGCGTGACGGTCGGGAAACTCACCATCAGCCACTAGCACGACGGGAGCGAATCGATATCCTGGTAGTGACGACAGCGCCTACCGCATCCGCCAAGCCGGCACTGCTGGTCAAACTCGACGTCTTCGACGGGCCCCTCGATCTACTTCTCCAACTCGTGCTGCAGCAAGATCTCGACATCACGCAGGTCAGCCTGGCTTCGGTGTGCGAGCAATATCTTTCGTATCTCTCGTTGATGGAAGCGCTGGATATCGGCATCGCGAGCGAATATCTCGTCATCGCCGCCACGCTCATCTTCATCAAATCGAAGAAATTGGTGCCGCCGCCGCCGCCGCCGTTCGATCAGGATTTCACCGACGATGCGGCCATCGCCGAAGAAGCGTTGCGGCAACGGCTCATCGCGTACCGGCACTTCAAAGATGCAGGCGGCCACTTGCGCGAGCGCATGGAAACCGCTGCGGCCTATTATCCGCGGCCCGCGGAAGCGTTCGAACTCGAAGGTCTGGTGCAGCGTTACGTCCTCGATTCGAAGACGCTCGCCGCGGCGTTCATGCGGGCGTTGGAAAACGCCGAAGTGCGTCCGGCCGTGCTCAAGCGCGAGGCGTTCTCGGTCGTCGTCAAGATGAACTACGTGCTGCGCTTGGTGCGCGAGCGTGAGAGCCTGACCTTCACCGAACTCGTCGCCGGCTGCGCGCCGCTGGAAATCGTCGTCACATTTCTCGCCGTGCTCGAGCTGATCCGGGCGCGCAAAGTCCGCTACGAACAGTCGAAACTGTTCGACGACATCGTGTTCACGCCAATGCCGAAAGGTGCGGTCGACGACCTTGCCCAGTCTGCGTAGCCGCCTCGAAGCGGTGCTCTTCGTCGCGAGCGAGCCGGCAACGCTCAAGGATTTGTGTGCGGCCACCGACGCCGAGCCCGGCGCGATCAAAGCCGCGCTCGCCGATCTCGCGGAGTTCATGCGCGATCGCGGCATGACGCTGCGCGAAGTAGGTGGCGGCTGGCGCCTGACCGCCAATCCGGCGTGTAGAGAAGACGTCGAACGCTTTTTGCTGCCTCCGAAGAATCATCTTTCGCCCGCGGCGCTAGAGACGCTCGCTATCGTCGCGTATCTGCAGCCCGTAACCCGCGCCGAAGTCGAAGGTCTGCGCGGCGTCATCTCCGACAGCGTCATGAGCACGCTCGAGCAGCGCGACTTCGTCCAAGAGCTTGGCCGCAAGGAAGTCGTAGGGCGTCCGATCCTCTACGGCACCACTGAGTTCTTTCTCGAATCGTTCGATTTGCAGTCGCTCGACGATTTGCCGCCGCTGCCCGACAGCGCGCCGAAGCGCGTGGACGGCAGGGTCATACAACTTCCGTTGCCCGAAGGGCGCGAGCAAGCCATGGCACAAATCCACGATGCCGTTGAAGGCCATGAGGACGATGTCTCCGCCATGGGCGATGCAAAGCTCAGCGACGACGTCTCGCACGAACTCGAACGCGCGCTCTCCGACCCGGATTGACGAAGGCCGCCGCGCACCGTTCCGACTTTTCGTCACTTGCAAAGCAATACGCGGCGTATCGGACATCGTACGGTGACGATCTTTTCGACACGATAGCGTCGTTCGCGCGCGCGTCGCTGGCTGACGATTCCATCGACGCGCGACCGGCGAGCCTTCGCGCGCTCGATCTCGCCTGCGGCACGGGACTCAGCACCGCGGGATTGACGGCGCACGGTTATGCGGTCAGCGGCGTCGACATCGCAGCCGGGATGCTCGCGCAAGCGCGCCAAAGCGTCGACGGTGACTGCACGTTTTACGAAGCCCGCGCCGAGGCGCTGCCGTTCGCCGATGGTGCGTTCGAACTCGTTTCGTGCGCACAGGCATTTCACTGGTTCGACGCTCCCAAGAGCCTTGGAGAGATCGCGCGGGTGTTAAAGCGCGGCGGCGCGGTCGCGCTCTATTGGAAGCACGCGCTGCCGGACGACCCGTTCGAAACGCGCGCCGTCGAGCTGATGCGCGAGATCTCCGGCCGCGATGATCCGTACAATGTTTCGCGTTCGTTGACCGATCGATTCGAAGAATTCTGGTCCGAGCGTCGTGCGTTGCGCGATCACGAGCAATGGCGCCTGCCGCTCGAGCTCTCGTTCACCGTCGAGTCGTTCGTCGGCTATCACTCATCGCGCGAGATCGCGCGGTTCCAGTTGGGCGATAGGCGCGCGGAGTTCTTGACGCGGCTGCAAAAGGACGTCGCCGAAATGGCGCCCGGCGGATCGTTCGCCGTGAAAGCTCTGCAATATCTATTTCTGGCGAGGAAGCGATAATATGAGGTTCGGCGTTCATGTGGGCATCGCAGGCAAATTCGCCGGAACGGTGGCAGAGGCCACGGCGGCAGGCTGCGAGTGCATCCAAATATTCGCGGGCAATCCTCGAGCGTTCAAGATCGGCGCTTACGACGCCGGCTCATGGGATGCGTTCGCCGCGCAACGGCGCGCGAACGACATCTACCCGACCGTCATCCATACGTCGTATCTCGTCAACCTCGCCACCGACAACAAGACGCTGCGCGCGAGCAGCGAGAAGCTCGTCGCAAACGATTTAAGCGTCGCGGCCAGCGCCGGCATCGAATACGTGAACACACATCTCGGCAGTTACGGCAAGCAAGATCGCGGCGTCGGGTTGGCGCGCGTCTGCGACGCGGTGGCACGGCTTATCAAAAGCGCGAAGGCGGGTCCGATGCTGCTGCTGGAGAATTCGGCGGGCGCCGGCAGTCTTTGCGGCGGAACTATGGAAGAACTCGGTGAGATCGTCGCCGCGGCGAAGAGCAAACGCGTGGGCGTCTGTCTCGACACCGCGCATGCGTGGGCGGCCGGTTACGATCTCTCGACACCGGCCGGCGTTAAGACATTTCTTGCGTTGGTCGAAAAACACATCGGTCTCGCGAACGTGCGTGCGTTGCACCTCAACGATACGGAAGTCGATCTCGGCGGACGACGCGACCGCCACTGGCATGTCGGCAAAGGACGCATTGGCGATCGCGGCTTCAAAGCTATTCTCCGTACGAAGTCGCTCTCGCACGCCGCCGGTATCTGCGAGACGCCGAAAACGCCGGAACTCGACCGCGAAAATCTTGTCACCGTGCGGCGGCTTGCCGGAGCGAAGGGGCCGCGACGGAAGTCGCTCAAAGGTTGATGGCTCGAGCGGGAACGTGCTCATGCAGCCCCTTCCGCAGGCTAACTTCTTCAAAAGAGGCCGGATAGTCCAAAGGCCGGGACGTTTTTTCCCCGAAGTTCGTAACCTCGGCCGCGATTCCGCAGTAGACTCAGTCGACATGGCAATGAAACACTTACGTCCGTATGCATATGCTTCGATTATCTGCGCGCTCGCCGTTGCAGGTCCAGCCGTTGCTTTGGCCCGGGCGGGCGGCGGCCAAGGCTTTGGCGGAGGCGGCGTCGATATCGGCGGCGACGGCTTCGGCCTGTGGAGTCTGTGGCCGTTGTTATTCCTCGGGCACGGCAGCGGTTTTGGCGGAGTTTTCGTCGTCCTGTTCATCCTATGGATCGTCTCCCGGCGAAGCCGCGCGGTCAACATGGCCTTCGGCGCGAGCACGCCAAATCCGGGAATGCATGCGTCTGCGTTGATGGACCCGCCCGCGCCGGCGAGAACCTTCGATCAAAGCGCGATCGACGCCGGCCTCGGCGCCATCAAACTGCACGATGCCAACTTCGACGAGCGAGCTTTCTTGGACCGTGCGCAAACGGCGTTTTTCAAACTGCAGCAAGCGTGGACGGCGCGCAATCAGGATCTCGCGCGCGACGTCATGAGCGACGCGCTCTACGAGCGCCACAAGATGCAGACCGACCAGCTCATCGCGGCGCATCAGATCGACGTGCTCGAGAACATCGTCATCGGCAGCGCGCGCATCGTGGATGCGCATCCCGGCTCGGCATTCGATTCGATCGCCGTCGCGTTCACCGTGAGCATGACCGACTATACGATCGACGACCATACGAGACAAGTCGTCTCGGGCGATCGCTACCAGCAGACCTTTACGGAGATTTGGGATTTCATCCGCCGTGCCGACGCGAAATCCGTCGTCGGCGCCACGACAACGGCCGCCACGTGCCCGAATTGCGGCGCGCCGTTCCACACGAGCGGCGGCAAATGCGATTACTGCGGGTCGTATGCACGCACGTCGTCGTCGGATTGGGTCGTGGACACCATCGAGCAGACGAATTGACCGGTAAACCCACTTCCGATCGCCGCCACTCACCGCGATTCAACATTTCGCTTCCGGTGACGTTGAGCATCAAGAGCACAGGCCGCATCTGTGCGGCGACGGTCGACAACATCTCAATGGGCGGCGTCTTGCTGCTCACCGATGTTCCGCTCGCCAACGACACCGAGATCGTCATCCATCTGCCGATCGACGTCGACGCCACCATCAACGTTCATGCCAACGTCGCGCGAACGACCAAAGTCGGCGAGTTCGGCGTCGCATTCATCCATCTCACGGACGACGAGATGGAGCGGATTTCTACGTTCGTCGAGAGTCGCGCCGCGGGGAAACCGTACTAGGGCGAGCATCGCTCGGCCGTTTTAATATGTAGGAGGACCGCTGTACTAGGGCAAGCATCGCTTGCCCAAAAAATGGGTGAGCGTTGCTCACCCTAGTACGGGTTGCTCACCCGCCTACAACAAAAATGCAAACAAGGGAAACATCGGGCCGCCGCACTAACGGCCCGTCATGGCGGAAACGCTGGGTGTCCACTTCGAGCGCGAGATACGCGAGCAGCCCGGCGTATGGGAACGAATCGCCGCAGGCAGCCAAGCAAAAGAGTTGGCGGGCGCATTCGACAACGACATAGTCTTGGTCGGCAGCGGCAGCTCGTTGTTCGTCGCCGAGTTGGGCGCGCTCGCGCTGCGCAGGCGGGGCATCCGTGCGCACGCGCTCGCGGCCACCGAAGCGCAGCTCGATCACAATGCCTATGAAGGCCTTACGGTCGTGGCCATCTCGCAAAGCGGCGGCTCCACCGACCTGCTTGAAGCGCTCGACGTGTTGGCGCCGCGGCGCCTTATCGCGCTCACCAATACGGCAGAATCACCACTTGCTACGCGCGCGGACGTCACCATCGACGTCGGCGCAGGCCGGGAAGTCGCCGTCCCCGCCACCAAAAGCGTCACAGCCACGGTCGCAGTCTTGCTGCACGCAGCCTCAATCGCAGTCGCGGACGAGAGCCGAAATGCCGGCGTGTTATTGCATGTCGCAACTGCGGTGCGTGCCTGGATGGATGGTCCCAAACTCGACGACGTCGCTCGCGCCGCACGCAGGATCGCCTTGCGCCGCAGCGTCGCGGTTCTGGGATCGGACTATGGCTAGCCGATCGCACGCGAAACTGCCCTCAAGATCAAAGAAGCGAGCTACCTGCACGCAGAGGGGTTTGCGGCCGGCGAGTTCCGCCACGGCAGCATCGCGATGATCGATGCGTCGTCGGCCGTCATCGGCATCGTGGATCGCGACGCTTTGCGAACCGTCGCCGCGCCGATGCGAGAGATCAGGTCGACGGAAGCACTACGCTACCTTATCGGCACGGAGACAATCGACGACGTGCCATGCTTGGGACCCGTTGTCGACGATCCATACAACACGCTTGCGTGGCTCGTCACGGCGCAATTGTTGGCGCTGTACGCGGCACGATCGCGGCAGGTCGACAGCGACAAGCCACGGGCCATTGCGAAGGCGCTCATCGAAAGGCGTTGACTAGAGAATGGCGACTGACACGGCTGCCGCCCCTGCACCGACACGCCTCACTCGCTCGCTCACGCTTTGGGACCTGATACTGTACGGCGTGATCGTCGTCCAGCGCAAGTGCACTGGACTGCTTGTCGAAAGAGAAGGTACATGGCGACGCGGCCGGCGATATCGTGACGCGGCCGTGGGGAGAGCGATCGTTTTACGTGGTGGATCCTTACGGGAACGGGCTGTGTTTCGTGGACGAAACGACGCTCTTCACGGTAGCGCGCTAACGACGGCGCCGCTACTTCTCGAGAATGACCCGCGTGTTCGGATAGTCCAGGAACACGGCGCCGAATTTCGAAAGGGCGCCGGCGCCAAGGATGCCGTCGGATTGGGTCGGGGCGAACGCACCGGTTGAACGAAGAACTACCTGTGTGAACAGATCGACGATGGAGAATTGTCCGAGGTCCATCCGCGAGATGGTCGCGAGCCGCACGGGGATATCGCCGCCGCCCGCTCCACTTGCGCTGTCGACCGCGGGTTTGATCGGCGAAGCCAGGTCCGGGCCTCTGGTCACGCGCGAATCCATGGGGTCCATATTGCCGAGACTCAAGGTTTCGAAATCGTCGGCGTGCGAATCGGCGTACGACCGATAGAGGACGAGCGCGCCGTCGCTGCCGGTATCGACGGTCAAGGTCACCGCGTCGTGGCTGCGGCCCAGCTTCGCGTCGATTCGGGGAACGCGGTTCGTGATCGTCATCGGCATCACAGCGCCGGTCCCCGAATACTTGAACGCGGTCGGCAACGTGAACTGCACGTTGTTATTGTAATAGGAAATGCGCGCGACTAACTGCGCGAGCACATCGTAGCCGATGATGCCGTCGATGTGATCTTGCGCGAGCGCGCGCGGTAGATTGAGCGGCACCGCCTCCATCACGAAGTCATGAAACGTCGCGTCGCCAACCGTGAGCTTGTCGGCGCGCGTGATCGTTCCGTCGAGTTCGCTGGCAGCGTTTATCTTGGCGACGCCGCCCGTCGGCATGCCGAGGCGGGTTGCCGAGCTGGAATCGATCACATTGGTCGACGAGCCCGAGTCCAATAGCAGCTTCACCGGCTTGTCGTTGATGCGGCAGTCCAGCTCGATGAGACCGCGCTCCGATTCGAACGGTACGGTGATCTGACTGACTCCAGCGGGCATGTCCGGTTCGCGTTGCGTCGGCGCGGCGAACGTGGCGGCGCTGGTGTGGGTCGCGAACTGCACGCTATCCACTGTTGTGGTGGTGCTCGTCGTTCCGTCATCGTCGATCGCCTGAGTCGGCACCGGCACGCCCTCGAATCGCTTGTACGCGTGATAACGGACCGTGCGCGAGCCGAAGTCGCCGCCGTCCACGAGCGCCGACGCCACATCGATATAGAGGACCGCGTCGGTTGCGCCGATCCGGGCATGCACGGCGTAGGCCAGGTGACCGTCGATGTTCATGATGCCCGCGACGGTCGCCCCGGCAACGTCGAATTTGTAGTCGTTGAGCCGCAGAAGCCGGCTTACCGCGCCGTGATGGGAGGTGGCTGGAACGGAGGTCACGTTCCCGTTTTCGTCCTGTTGCCAATATACGTTGCCGTCATCGCCCTCGGCGTGGGTCGAGAGCGGCAAGTTCGAGTCTTGGCGGTAGTGGCCAGTGGAGTCCGCGACGACTTCGTACGTGGCTTGCGTATCGCCCGACGTGAGCGTGCCCGACCAACGAATGCCGCCGAGCGGCAGCAGCCCGTAAGCGCGGGAATGGCGTTGGAATAGTGTCGAAGGCGTGGGCAAGGAAAGATTCGACGGCGCGGATGCTCCCGGCGCCGGCGAAAGTGGCGAACCAAACCGAATCGCGAAAGCGATCGCGATGGGAGCGATGAGCATGACCGATGGTTCGCTGCGACCGCGGCCGTTGCCCTCGCGAACATCCCCAGGACACCCCAGCACGCGCGCAAAATCGGCGCAATATGAAAAGACCAACCCGAGCGAGCCCGCTCGCGCCCACGTGGCTGGTCGGTGAAAAAGTGCGCCTCCGCGCGATCGAGCCCACCGACGTGCCGATGCTGTTGCGATGGTTCAACGAGTCGCCGGCGCGGACGTGGCTCATGACGCGGCTGCCGCTTTCGCGCAATGCCGAACAGGAATGGGCCGCTCGTGCTGCCGTGAGCCCAGGCACGCCCACATTCGTGGTGCAGACGAAAACCGGCGAGGATATCGGCGTCGCCGGCCTCACGCTGTTCGGGGCGCGCGCCGAACTAGGCATCGCGCTGCACGAATCGCGCCGTTGGAACGGCGGCTACGGCACCGACGCCGTACGCACGCTGGTCGATGGCGCGTTTCGCGCGCTGCCGTTGCAGCGGATCGAATTGTTCGTCTATCCGGATAACGTGCGCGCCATCCGCTGCTACGAGAAGGCCGGCTTCGCGCGCGAGGGCGTATTGCGCGGGCGCGAGTACCGCAAAGGACGCTACGACGATGTCGCCATCATGAGCATCCTTCACGAAGAGTGGGCTCAAGCGCGTACCGATGGCTAGAATTTCCAAGGCCGGACCTCTTGGCGTGCGCATCGTGCCGCGAACTGAGCGGCATCTGCCCGAGATCCAACACGGCTTCGATTCCGGCGCCGTCTCCGCGACCACCGTCTATCACTTGCCGCGTTCGCTTTCTGTCGCGTCGGCGACGCTTGCACAAAGCAAACGGCGGCGCGACCGCCCATTGTACTCGATCGTCGCCGGGCGCCGCGTCGTCGGCGTGTGTTCGCTTCGCGCCCCGCTGTTCGCCGGCGTCGAGCTGACGATCGCCATTTTCGATCCAGCTTATCGCGGCGCGGGGGTCGGCGCGTTTGCCGTGCGCACGCTATGCGACACGGCCTTCGGGGAACTGCGGATCGGCCGCGTTGAGCTTGGTGTGTATCCCGATAATTTGGCGGCGATCAAGTGCTACGAACGGTGCGGTTTCGCACGCGAGGCGCTGTTGCGGCGATTCGTCTACCACGACGGTGCATGGCGCGACCTGCTGTGGATGGCTAAAACCAGCGCCTGACTTTGAAGAAGATCACGAGCAGGGCGATCGCGAGGATCTCCGTGCCGAACCCGAATATGTAGAAGCTCGTCGGCGTCTGGATGTGCGCGACCATGAACGCGAAATTCTGGCCGAAGAATCCGGTGATGAATGTGAGCGGCATGAAGACGGTTGCGATGATCGTGAGCTGTTTGACCACTTCGTTTTGACGATTCGCGACGAGCGATAAGTTGAGATCGAGCGCACCATTGACGAGGTCACGCGCGGCATCGATTTGATCGAGTAGGCGGATCGCGTGATCGTAGACGTCGCGGAAATACGCCAGGTCGGTGTGCGCGAACAACGGGATGTCTTCGCGCAAGATGGCGTTGAGCACGTCGCGGAGCGGAGCGACCGCGCGACGAAAGTATTGCAGATCGCGTTTGAGCGAGAAGATCTTGCGCGGAATGACCGTGACGACCGCGGCGCCGCGGAATAGCGCCGCCTCGAGTTTTTGGATCTCATCGTCGATGGCGTCGCCGACATCAAAAAAACGATCGACGATGGTGTCGAGGATGACGTAGAGCAAGCCGCTGGACGATTTTCGCGATTCTGCCGGCCTCGCGAGCCAGCGCTTTTCGATTTCGTCAAGCGAGAACGACGAATCGCGCCTGATGGTGATGATGTAGTTCGCCGCCGCGAAAATGGCGATCTCACTGCCTTTGATGCCGGTCGGAGTTGGTGTAGCTCCGTGCACGATCAGGAAATAATAGCCGTCGAACGCTTCGATCTTCGGACGCTCGTGCGGCGTGGCGGCGTCTTCAAGCGCGAGGGGGTGCAGATCGAATTCGTTCTTCAGCAGAGCGTAGTCGACTGCCGTGGGCGATGCGACATCAAGCCAGACGAGTTTGCCCGGCTGTTTGAGGACGTCGCTGATGTCGTCAAGGTTGTCGGGTGCCTGCGTTGGCTGTCCGTCTGTGTAGACGGCACAACGGATTGCGTGCTGCTCGTCTTTCGCAACCTCGCCATCCGGATGCTTGAGAGATACCCAAGTCTGCGCCATCGGTTTCCTTTTGCTGTAATCTAAGGATTCGTACTAGGGCAAGCACCGCTTGCCCCTCGTCGCGAACTCGTAGCGACGATATCCGTACTAGGGCAAGCATCGCTTGCCCATAATGCGCGATCTGTAGGAGGGCAAGCATCGCTTGCCCATCTATTTAATAATCGGCGGGAGAAGATAGGAATCGAACCTACCAAGCCCCTTGCGAAGCCCAACACGGTTTTGAAGACCGGCAGCGGCACCAGCCGCAGACTTCTCCCGTACTAGCGGAAGCGGCCATTTGACGGGGGTTTGTGGGGTTCCCGTGACCGCATGCAAGGTTCGAGCTCACCTCACGTCACATATATCGTTCCCGCGTCTGTCTGGCAACGGATAGACTCGTCGGAGCAACGAGGAAGAAATAAATGTCTCAACGAGCGTCCGTCGTCTGCACGATGATTCTTATCGCGCTGATTTCCGCAGTTTCCGGATGCTCAAGCGTCTCGCATCCGACGTTTGCGCTTCCTTCTGGCGCGTCTGGCATTCGAATGACGCCGCAATCCCTCGGGAAGTGGACCACCTTGACACCCATGCCGACGGCGCGCAGTAGTATAGCGGGAGGTGTCGTCAACCGCATATTTTATGCTGTCGGCGGCCTTAACACAATCCAATCGAATACAGCGTATGATCCTGCGACGAGTATCTGGACCGTCAAGGTGCCCCTGTCGACGCCGCGCTTGGGCCTAGCAATGGGCGTCATAAATGGCATACTCTATGCTGTCGGGGGCTGCTGTGATATCAACGGTCAGAGCTTGAACACGGTTGAGGCTCACGATCCTGCAAGTCCTGCGACGGACACTTGGATCACCAAGGCATCGATGCCTACGGCGCGCTTCGGCCTAGCTGCGGGCGTCGTCAAGGGTATACTATATGCCGTCGGTGGCGCTAACGACATCAACGGCGGCGGCACCTTGAATACGGTTGAGGCCTACGATTCGGCGACAAACACTTGGACCACCAAGGCATCCATGCCGACGGCGCGCTCCGGTCTTGCAGTGGGCGTCATCAACGGAATACTCTACGCCGTCGGAGGCTGCGACAACAACACGACCCAACCTCACAACTTTAATACGGTCGAGGCCTACAATCCTACGACGAATACCTGGACCACCAAGACATCTATGCCGACAGCACGACAGTACCCAGCCGTTGGAATCATCAACGGAATACTCTATGCCATCGGCGGCCTCAACGTTTATGACCTGAATACGGTTGAGGCCTACAATCCCGCAACAGACGCTTGGACCACCAAGGCATCCATGCCGACGGCACGCGACGGCCTAGCTGTAGGCGTCATCGGGCGGAGACTGTACGCTGCCGGCGGCTGGAACGGCGGTAGTTTGAAAACGTTTGAGGTTTTCGACCCACGATAGTTGGAAGAGCTCGGCTGTAAGGATTGGCTCATTTCCACGATAGGGGGACATTATGACTTGTCGATTGTCGATGGCTTGTACGATGATCGCTCTTGGGTTTGTCTCCATTGTTTCAGGCTGCTCGAGCATCTCGAATCCGAACATAGCAACTCACTCTCATGCAGTCGGCATTCAAAAGACGCCGCAATCGATCGGTAGCTGGGCCACCAAAGCTCCCATGCCGACGGCGCGCGCCTTTCTAGCCGCGGGTGTCGTCAACAGCATACTCTATGCCGTCGGCGGCATCGGCATTCACAGCGACATCTTGAATACGGTTGAGGCGTACAATCCTGCGACGGACACGTGGACCACCAAGGCATCGATGCCGACGGCAAGTTATGGCCACGCTGTGGGAGTCGTTAACGGCATACTCTATGCAGTTGGCGGCTATGATGGTATCCGCTACCTAGATACAGTTGAGGCGTACAATCCTACGACGAACACTTGGACGACCAAGGCATCGATGCCGACACCGCGCTATGGCCTAGCTGTAGGAGTCGTTAATGGCATACTCTATGCTGTCGGCGGTACCGGCATTCACGGCCGCTCGGATATGGTCGAAGGGTACGATCCGGCGACGGATACGTGGACGATCAAGGCATCCATGCCGAAGGCGCGCGAGAACCCAGCAGCGGGTGTCATCAATGGTATACTTTACGCCGTTGGCGGCTACGCCTACGGCCCCAGGCATGACAATCAGGCTTACAATCCCGCGACAAATACTTGGGCCGCCAAAGCACTAATGCCGACGGGGCGCTGGGACCTTGCCGCGAGCATCCTCGGGCAGCGTCTTTATGCTGTCGGCGGTTATAATTACACCAATCGCTTTTCAAATACAGTTGAAGCTTACAATCCTGCGACGGATACCTGGACCACCATGGCACCCATGCCGACGGCGCGGGATGGATTGGCTACGCGTGTGGTCGGGAACACACTCTATGCCGTCGGCGGCCTTCATAACGGCGGCTACTTGAGTACGGTTGAGGCCTTCACCCCACGCTAGTTACGAGGATACTGCGCCAGACTCACTATTAGGTTCTCTTGCAGGGTGCGCGGATATCGAGCAGATCGCAGGTCGGTTGGAAAGCTGCTACTGGATTGCTAATCCGACCAGCGATACGCCATGATACTGGATGAGACGAAGTTAGCCAATTCACGCGACAACACGCCACTCAACGATACTTGGTGCTACTGCGCGTCACGAAGCAAGCACAATTTGAAGACCGGCAGCGGCACCAGCCGCAGACTTCTCCCGTACGTGCGGAAGCGCCCATTTGACGGGGGTTTGCGTGCTTCCCGCGGCGGCACGCAAGGTTCGAGCTCACGCAACGTCACAGATAGCGTCCCCGCGGGTATTTTGCCAGGGGTTTGGTTCACATATGATGGGGAGTCACCACATGTCTCGACGATTGTGCATCGTTTACACGATGTTCGTTCTTGCATTTGCGTCGGCCGCCTCCGGATGCTCAAGCGCCTCTGCTCCAACGCCGCTGCCTCACTCTGGCGCGGCTGGCATTCGAGAAATGCCGCAAGCCAAAGGGAGTTGGACCACCAAGTCACCCATGCCGACCGCGCGCGCCGATCTAGCCGTCGGCGTCGTCAACGGTATCTTGTATGCGGTTGGTGGCAATTCGCCGTCGTGCGAACCCTTAAGCATTTGCAATACGGTCGAAGCCTATGATCCCTCGAGCGATACCTGGACCACCAAGGCATCGATGCCGACGGCGCGCGGCTGGTTAGCTATGGGCATCGTCTCCGGCATACTTTATGCCGTCGGCGGAGTTAATAGCTCCAACAGGTACTCAAATGCGGTTGAGGCGTACGATCCTGCGACGGATACCTGGACCACCAAGGCATCGATGCCGACCGCGCGCTCAAGCCTAGCCGTGGGCGTCGTCAACGGCATACTCTACGCCGTCGGCGGCCAGCCCGGCTACTTGAAAACGGTTGAGGCGTATAATCCTGCGACGGACACCTGGACCACCGAGGCGTCCATGCCGAACGGACGCTTCGGCCTCGCTGCGAGCGTCCTCGGGCACAAGCTCTATACGGTCGGAGGCTATAACCACCAAGGCTCGAGGAGCACTGTTCAAGCATATGATCCTACGTCGAATACTTGGACGGGCAGGGCACACATGCCGACCGCCCGCGCAGAATTGGCTGCGCGCGTAGATAACGGCAGACTTTATGCGATCGGCGGCTCCACAAACGGCTACGACTTCTTGAATACGGTTGAAGCTTACAATCCTGCGACAAACACTTGGACCGCCAAGGCGCCAATGCCGACGCCCCGGGATTTTTTAGCCGCAGGCGTCGTCAACGGCATACTCTATGCAGTTGGCGGCTTCGCCGGTGAGACGTTGAGTAGGAATGAGGCCTTCACCCCAAGATAGCTGCAATAAATCCCCCAAATCCGATACCGCAGTTTTCTTGGTAGTGCGGGGGCATCCAGACATTCGGCCGCCGTCGGCGTCTTACGATCGAATGGATGGCTGCTAATGGATTGCTAATGCGCTCAGCGGCACGCCACGACACTAGATGGGACGAAGCCCGCCAATATACGCGACACCACGCCACTCTGCGATACTCGGCGATACTGCGCATCACGAAGCATACACAATTTGAAGACCGGCAGCGGCACCAGCCGCAGACTTCTCCCGTACTCGCGGAAGCGCCCATTTGACGGGGGTTTGAGCCGTTCCCGCGCTCGGCCGAAAGTGGCCGAAAAGGGCAAGTTGCTAATGGATTGCTAATGCGATGGGTGATACAAGGCGGCACTCCACGATACTGAGCGGCACTTCGATCGCTCGAGCTAAGTCTGCGCTAGTGTGCGTTATCCCGGCGTCTCGGGTCCGATTGATCCATGCGACGGTCAAACATGAAGAGCCGGCGGGTCCCCACTCGTCGACCGCGAACCTGTACCGACTGAGAATCGCTCAGACTGAGGGGCAGCAATGCGTCGTTTCTCTGTTCTCGCCGCCGTTAGCGTAGCGGCAGCGATGGCGCTGCTCCCCGGTTGCTCATCCGGTACGGCGGTTCCACAGAAACCGCCCACCTTGAGCAGTCACATGCGTTCTTTAGCGAGCTTCATCGCTACGTCTCGGAGCCCCCTCGGTTTGCACGCCGATAATCTGAACGCTGGTCATCAGCTCAAATCTTTTTATACGTGCCCCGCGACGATCTCTATCGAGTACTTTTCAGATTACAAGAATAACATCATAAATGTATTTGCAGGAAAATTCGAAGGTCAGATCCCGTGTGGCAAGATTACAGACGTAACCAACCCGCAGGGCTTGTATGTAAATGCCTCCACCCACGATCTATACGTGGCAAACACGGGCGGACACAATGTTCTGGTCTTTCACCGAGGCGAGACTGTCGCATCCAATTCTTATACCGATCCAACCAATCAATTCCCTTATGACGTCACGATGGCTAGAGACGGCACCGTTATCGCCAGCAATGTCTTCCAGACGGGCGGTCCCGAGGCAGGCTCCATTTCAACTTGGGTTGGGGGACCGAACGGTGGTGCATTCGTCGGCAATTTTCCAATGACAAACGACTCCGTAGGCTTATGGATTACCGTCGACAAGCACGGCACCGTTTATTACAATGATATCGATCTTACTTCAGGTATCGGTGCGCTCTGGTCTCTAACATGCCCATCCGGTGCGTGCGGCAACCAGACTCAGGTCGCTGGCGTTTCTTTCAGTGCACCCGGTGGCCTTGCAATTGACCGTACAAACGACTTACTCGCGAACGACGCGCAACCTGGCACAGCCGATACCTTTGAGCTCCCTAATCCAAAACCCAAGACCTTTCCAATCGCCAGCGGTTCACTTGACCTGGCCATCGATATGCTGAACCGCCATTGGTTCGCTCTCGACAGTCAGAATAGCAACGCCGCAGAATACTTGTACCCGAGCGGCGTACTCGTTGGCACGGTTTCGTGCGGGACGAACTGCATCGCGAGCGGAATCGCCGTCGATCCCTAGAGCAATACCAGACGGACGACATTGTTCTTATTGACATGCGGGGCGGGTGATTCGCCATCTACCTCGGATTTTATTGCCGCCAAATAATAGCGGCGTCCGCGCAAAGAGCCCAATCGCAGAATAAAGCGATTTGTACTCTATCGCTGCACTTTGCACACAATCGCGCCGCGATTAGAGAATCCGACGAACCACAAATCCGCATCGAGTGTCTGTGTTCTTGAACAAGTCGACACGTTGTGGCGCTCCAGGATTTGCCGCGATACGGCCATGCTGAAATTTGAAGACCGGCAGCGGCACCAGCCGCAGACTTCTCCCGAACGTGCGGGAGCGCCCATTTGACGGGGGTTTGAGGGGTTCCCGTGGCGGAGTGAATTATGTCGAAAATGGCGAATTGCTAATGGATTGCTAACGCGATACACGATACGCTATGATACAGGGTGCCATTCAACCGTTTTCAACCTACAAATTGAGGAAAAGAATGTTCCGACTTCAGGCTACTTTTCCTGATCTTTGTGACGAGCTGGGGCGCCTATTCCTTAAGCTGGGCGAACAACGGCTCGCATCAGAGGTTTCGGCGCTAGAAATCCGAGACCGATGTCGATGCAGCGACGATTTCTGCGCCACGATGTTCGTTCGGCCTCGACCAAGAAGTGGGGTAGAGGGCCAAACCGGTCGAACCGTCGATATGGAGTCGGAAGATGGATACTTAATCGTGGATATCGTTGACGATCATATCGCCGAAATCGAGATTCTCTATCGAGACGAGGTTCGGTCCCGTCTCAACGAATTGATGCCAATCGTTTAGGTGATCGTGGAAAACACCGACATCCCCAGCCGCAGATTTCTCCCCTACTAGCGGAAGCGCGCATTTGACGGGGGTTTGCGCCGTTCCCGCGCCGGGCGGTAAGGAGCCGCGAATGGCGATTTGCTAATGGATTGCTAATGCGACGGGTTGTACCAGACTGCACTAGACGGTACTACCTGGCATAACAATCTTAATCCGCGCGGCTATTCAAGACCAGGATTCTTACCTCGACAGATTCTGCCATGGCCTAGGACACGCCGCGACGCGCTCTTCCAGAGCGACAAGCGTTCCATTTCGTGCTGTCTTCTCGCGCTTGCGAACCGCCTGGGCGTGTGTTACGCTCGCATCATCCGCGGGTACAAGTGCGCTTGACGCGTTACGAAGAGGTACGAATATGAAAATACAACTTGGCACGGTTTGGCATTTCAGTCTTGCCGTCAGAGACCCGGAGAAGCACGCGCACTTTTGGACCAAGAACTTCGATCTGCAGGAAATGTTCCGGTCCGATGAGGCCATCGCGCTGACGAACGACGCCATGATCATCGGGTTCTTCAAAGGCACACCACATCCCGACACGATCGACCACATGTCGTTTCACCTCGACGGTATGCGCGCGCTGCGCGAAGCGCTCGAGACGTTGAAGAAAAACGGCGTAGAACTGGAAGACCCGGGTGACGAGATCGGCCCTACATCGCCGGGCTCGCCGCATTTGGGCCTGTGGTTTCACGATCCGGACGGGTATCGCTGGGAGCTCTCGGTTCAGAACGGTGCCCACGAGCGCTAACCGCGCAGCGCTGCGCTAAGTCCCCTTGCGCTAGATCGTCTCTGATCATTCTCGTCACGATGCAACGCGCGGGGAACGGTGGCAGACCAGCCGCTACATATCTCTTGCATAGTTTTTCAGTCGAAACGACGTAATCGGGTTTCCCCGGTACCTGCGACGAACGCGTGGAACCCATGCGTTGCGACACCATGCATGTCACCCATGCCGACGGCGCGAGGCTACCTAGCTGCAGGCACCATCGGTCGCAGACTCTACGCAGTCGGCGGCTATGACGACAACTATGTACTTTCGGCTAAGGTTGAGGCCTTCAACCCGCGATAGCTTGGAGTCCCCGCCTGAATCCACTACTCGTGTGTTGCTGGTGCGGTCCATCCAGATATTTGACCGCCCCGTCGGCTACTTCCGATCGAACGAAAATCTGCTAATGAATTGCTAATGCGATGAGCGATACGCCATGATACTAGATGAGACGATACCCGCTATTTTACGCGACAACACGCCACTCGGCGATACTCAGTGATACTCGGCGGCACGAAGCATACACAATTTGAAGACCGGCAGCGGCACCAGCCGCATACTTCTCCCGTACTAGCGGAAGCGCCCATTTGACGGGGGTTTGCGCCGCTCCCGTGCAGGCATCCAAGGTTCGAGTTCACCTAACGTCACATATAGCGTCCCCGCGACTTTTTTGGCCGGGACCATGCCTTACGTGATGAGGGGTTACTTTATGGCTCGACGATTGTTTATCGTTTGCACGGTGATCGCTCTTGCATTTGTGTCGGCCGCGGCCGGATGCGCTAAAGTCTCAAATTCAGCATTGGTCCCTCGTCCTGGCGGAGCTGGCATCCAAGAGGCACCGCAATCACTCGGGACCTGGACCACCAAGGCACCCATGCCGACGGCGCGTTATTTGCTTGCTGCGGGCGGCATTAACGGAATACTCTATTCCATCGGTGGTAATGACGGCAACAACGGCCTGAAGACGGTTGAGGCCTACGATCCTGCGACGGATACCTGGACCGCTAAGGCATCCATGCCGACAAGGCGATCTGGATTTGCGGCGAGCGTCCTCAAGCGCAGGCTCTACGCCGTCGGCGGCTTTAAAAATCACATCGGCTTTTTGAACACCGTTGAGGCTTACAATCCCGCGACGAGCAAATGGATCGCTAAGGCATCCATGCCGACAGCGCGCGCTGATCTAGCTTCGGGCGTTATCAACGGCATACTCTATACCGTTGGCGGCGATAATGGCAATCCCCAAGTGGCCTTGAATACAGTTGAGGCTTATGATCCTGCGACCAATACCTGGGCCACCAAGGCATCCATGCCGACGGCGCGCTCAGGCTTAGCTTCGGGTGTCATCAACGGCATACTCTATGCCGTCGGCGGCTGGAAAAGCGGCTACCTTACCGCCCTTAATACGGTTGAGGCTTACAATCCTGCGACGGATACCTGGACCACGAAAGCGTCCATGCCGACGGCGCGCGGGTGGCTAGCGGCTGGCGTCGTCAACGGTATACTCTATGCGGTCGGCGGCACA
This sequence comes from Candidatus Eremiobacteraceae bacterium, assembly GCA_036511855.1. Taxonomy (NCBI): domain Bacteria; kingdom Bacillati; phylum Vulcanimicrobiota; class Vulcanimicrobiia; order Candidatus Eremiobacterales; family Candidatus Eremiobacteraceae; species Candidatus Eremiobacteraceae bacterium. Next base: position 28,997 of record DATCBN010000107.1, read on the forward strand.
AGCAACGGCTACCCCTTTAATACAGTTGAGGCTTACGATCCTGCGACTGATGTCTGGAGCGCCAAAACGAACATGCCAACGGCGCGATTCTGGCATGCCGTTGGCGTCGTCCACGGCATACTCTATGCGGTCGGAGGCTACGATGATAACAACGATATCTTTAATACGGTTGAGGCCTTCAACCCACGATAGCCGCAACTATTTCGCTGAATCCAATTCTACGTTTTCTTGCTTGTGAACCGAGACAGTTGGGCGCAGTAGGCTAACGAGGATCGAATGGATAGCTGCTAATGGATTGCTAATGCGATGAGCGATACGCCATGACACTAGATGAAACGATGTCCGCTATTTTACGCGACAACACGGCACTCAGCGATACTCGGCGATACTGCGCATCACGAAGCATACACAATTTGAAGACCGGCAGCGGCACCAGCCGCAGACTTCTCCCGTACTAGCGGAAGCGCCCATTTGACGGGGGTTTGCGGCGTTCCCGTGTCGGACTGGAACCGGGCGAAAACGGCGATTTGCTAATGGAGGGCCAACGCGGTTCTCATTCGACTTGGCTTTGCATCCAGCGTGCGCGATGATGCCCAAGCGGCGCAGGCCGACGCCGGACGCCGCCAATCACGCAGGTCAGCGTCCGGACGACCGTATTGAAAGTAGCCTCGTTCTACCACGCGTTGTGGGCGAGCGTGTTAAGGATTAATGCGCGGATCGGAACCCTATCGGAATCCGTTTGACGGCGCATCGTATGTGTGGACGACGTTGCCGCTTGCAGGAACGTCGAACGCCCTGAGTTTCGGCATCGTTGATACAAGAGGCAGACGGGAAGCGTTCGTATCAAATGGCTTTGCGACGATTCGGTACCCAAAGCCAACGGTTGCCCGACCGCCACGGTTTTCGCGCACGACGAATCCTTGCGGTGATTTCGATGTCACATAAACGCCGTTCGTGTCGCCTTCAGGTGTCACGAGAACGGTATAGACTGTGTTCTCATCGATCGCAGTTGCAAATTTGGGGTCTATGCGGACATACGATGAGCCGTTGACCAATTGCGCCTCGCCTGTGTCTTCGATCGTCGGTTGACTTTGGCGAGATCCGTAAGATAACACTTTCACTCCGGTAGTCGTTTGCGTCACGAAGGTCGGCACCCCATTTTGGGTGATAGATCCGCGCGCAATCAAATTGCCGTTGACATCTAGTGACAAGACGTAGCAATTGCACGTCGCTTGAGCCGCTCGAATCAACGCCCCTGTGCCATCTTGCCAAATAAAGAGTGATTGTTTCGTTGAGGAACCTGATTCCGCTCGGACGCCGGTGCCGTCGGATGATAGCCCATACACTCCGAACCGGGCGCCGTTGCCTTTGACGGCATCGAGTGTCGTTGAGAATCCTACTACCCCGATACCGGCGTTTGATACGCCGTCGACGCCGGCGCCGTTCGTCGACAAACCGAGAATACCGACGTTGAAGCTACCGCTCGTCGACAGATCTTGTCCCAGGACTCCAATCTGGCCATTGCTTTGTGATGTGCTATTGAATTTGGTCTGGCCAATCATGCCCGAGCCCTTTTTTGAAATGCCGGTGACTGCCGAACCGGTTGATTTATTTGTTTCGCTGAGACACGGACTAGGGCTCGTGCACGTTACGTCGGGTCCGACACCGTTGCCAGCGGCGGCTTGGCGCGGCGAGCGGAGACTGATGCCGACAACGAGGAGGGCCGCGAGTATCGCGACTGCTGCGATTTTCGATCGCAATATATCCATTTCAGATTTCCTTTTCCGGGCTTGGGAAATAAAGTTGTCACGACACCTTATCACTAAGATGCCGGGGCGTGACACTGCTGCCAAAGGTGACCGGATACCTTGGCCGAGGAAGCACAAATGCCGACGGCCTACTTATTAGCAGCTATGATCGTCTGAGAGCAAAGATTTTTATGCGCCCGGGCGTGTCAAAATGGATTGCTGATGCGATGAGCGATACTGGGTGACACCAGGCGATACTATGCCCACTTAAGGCAAATCCAATCATCGCTTGAAATATGATCCACGCGCGGGTTAGATAAAATGACGCCAAGTCCGCTTGCGAGAGGTTTGTGGGGGCCAGCCGACGGTCGGGCCTTTTCTTGGCGCTCGTATGCAAGCAAACGACCGCCGCGAGCGGCGGCGGTCGTTGCGTTGTGATGTCGTACTGGTCAGTGGATTGGAGAATGGTCCGGCGCGTGCCCACGTATGATCTTGGGCGGCGAGAATTTGATGGCCGGGAGGCGCCCCGATGTGACCCCCGCCGCACGCCCGATGATTCGATAGTCAAACGAAAGCGTCGACTGGCCGCCTTGCGACTCGCGCACTTCGAAGCTAGCTGGCGATTTCGAAGCGACATACAGACCCTTGCTGTCGCCCATCGGCGTTAAGAATACGTGGTAGCCGGATCGCATGTCGAGCGTCCGTGCGAACGTGGAATCGAGCTGGACAACGCCGCGTCCGTCCACAATGCGGCCCGTGCCGACATCGGACATCTCGGCGTCAGCCGACTGAGCGGCGTACGACGTCACATGTCGTCCGTCGCTGGTAGTCGCACGGAGTTGCGTAACGAACCCTTGCGCGTACATCGTTCCGCTTGCTATCACGTTGCCAGCACCATCCATTTCTACGACGCCGCCCGGACTCTGTGCGGCGAAGGTGTAGCCGCCGCTCGCGTCGTTGGCTACGGTGAGGGCGAAGATGTCGGCCGTGCTGTTCTCGAAAGCTCCGCCCGAGTTGTTAGCTGAGTAAGCGTAGACACCTGAGCCATTTGTTGAGTCGCCCTGGATGCCATTAGCGTTGGTTGAGATACCGAAGACGCCGAGTCCGTTGGTTGAGCTGCCGCTGACGCCCGAGCCGTTGTTTGAAGAACCTGCGACACCGACGTTCTTGGTGCCGCCGTCCGTCGAGTCGTCGTGGCCCCAGACGCCGGAGCGGCCAGGATGTGTCGTGCTATTGTTGTTCGTGCCTGAATTTAGGCCGTCGTTATTGTTCGAGTAGGATTGAATGCCATCGCCATTCGTCGACGTCGAGAAGGTGGCGCTGCCGTTTGTCGATACAGCAATGACGCCATTCCCACTTCCCGCGACACCCTTAACCCCCGCACCGGCACCGGAGTTCTTGAATTGCTTGCAAGCACCCGACGTGGAGCATGTCGTGATGCTGAGCGCCTTGAGCATTGAATTGACGTCTTGAGCCGTAGCTGGATTTGTAGCGATGCTCGCCCCGACGGTTGCAGACCCGACGACAAGGGCGGCCACGCGCAATACTAAACCATGGATCGAATTCATGACATTGCCCTTCCTCATGAATAGAAGCTGTCAGCCGACACATGTAGTGCGTCGACATCAGCAATATGATACCACGCCGCGTCCACCCGGTGAAGCGGTCCGACCTAGGTCCAAGGCACCGGGCGAGGTACGATTCGCCCGTCAAGGCGGACACGAGCAACCGATGTCCGCTTATTTTCGCGATAACACGCGATTCAGCGATACACGACGGCACGAAGCATACACAATTTGAAGACCGGCAGCGGCACCAGCCGCAGACTTCGCCCGTACTAGCGGAAGCGCCCATTTGACGGGGGTTTGCGCGGTTCCCGGGTCGCGCGAGAAATGGCCGAAAATGGCAATTTGCTAGTGGACTGCTAACGCGATGGGTGGCACGAGGCGGCACTTAACGACACTTAACGCGCCGACAGTGCTTTGCCAACGCAACGTCGGACACGCCGAAGCGCGGTGCTTTAGTGCGCATCTGTTTCGACAAAACTAGATCGTAAAGCTCTTGGCGGCTTATTCATGACGTTTTCCTCGATTCTTTCCGGTACATAGTTTTCCTCCACTTCAACCAGCTTGGAATGACGGTCGAGTAACACGGTAAAGAAACCCACGTCAAAGGGGCGGCCGGTCAAAGTTAGCCGAAATCCGCCGAGGGCGACTGAGAATCCCGCCATTTTTATGACGCAGAATTTCGCCATACACCTAAAATTAGTTGCATCGAATCCAAGCGCCCTTGACAGCTCTGACGTGCCGTAGATTCACCCGCCGAATGTATTGAGCGAGGTCCGTCTCACACGGCGGCGAAACAAGCTTTGTGGCCCAGATTAAGAGGCCAAGCGCCATATGAAGTTGCGCTTTGCAATGTATCAGATCGGCTAAAGTAGGCCGGCCGGATTGTCTTATCAACATTATAGGGAGTCATGATATGTCTCGACGATTGTCCATTGTTTGCATGATGATCGTTTTTGCATTCACCTCTGCGGCCGCCGGATGCTCAAGCATCTCTAATCCGATTCTGGCGCCTCATTCTGGTGCGGCTGGCCTTCAAAAGGCCCCACAATCCCTCGGATCCTGGACCACGAAAGCACCCATGCCGACGGCGCGCTTCGAACACGCTGCGGGCGTGGTCAACGGCATACTCTATGCCGTCGGGGGCTGCGATCTTTACACTTGCTCCAACGTGTTGAATACGGTCGACGCATACGATGCTGCGACGGATACCTGGACAACCAAGAGCCCCATGCCGACGGCGCGCTACGCACTAGCTGCGGGCGTCGTTAACGGCGTCCTCTACGCCGTGGGCGGACTGAATAATAACGGCTACTTGAATACAGTTGAGGCCTACGATCCTGCGACGGATAGCTGGACCACCAAGACATCAATGCCGTCGGCGCGTGCGACCCTTGGCGTCGGCGTCATCAACGGCATCCTCTATGCCGTCGGCGGCGATAATGGCTTTTTTGGTACGAATGAGGCATATGATCCTGCGACGGATAGGTGGACAATCAAGGCTCCCATGCCGACGAAGCGCGCCGCCCTAGCTGTTGGGGTCATCGATGGCATACTTTATGCCGTCGGCGGGACTACACCTAACGGCAATTTGCACACACTAGAGGCTTACGATCCTGTCACGGATTCCTGGTCCAGTAGGGCAAATATGCCAACGAAGCGATTTGGACTCTCTGTGAGCGTCCTAGGAGGCAAACTTTATGCGATCGGCGGCTGCTGCAAGAGCAATAACCGAGCCTTGCATACGGTTGAGGCTTACAATCCTGTAACGAACACTTGGACCGCCAAGACCCCGATGCCGACGGCGCGCTTCGGATTAGCAACGCGCGTTGTCGGGGGCCTACTCTATGCGGTCGGCGGCGCTGACTCCACTAGCCCCAACCCGTTTAATACGAACGAGGCCTTCACCAAACGATAGCTGCAACAATTCCGCTCTACCCGATACTCTGGCTTTCTTGCGAGTACGAGGGCGTTCGGGCGAATGGATGAGCAAGCATGCGCGTGGCCGCACCGTTTCGACCGATGAATTGTGGAGTGGACTACAGAACACGGTTCCTACTGTTCAACATTATCAAGACGCCAACGTCGCCCTACTGCAGGCCGCACGCGAGGCGCTCGATATCGCCGGCGAATTCCTGCGGCGCCATCTCGCGCGATGAACAACGTTTCGCGAATTTCCGATCAACCCCACCCGAATGGAGAAACCAAATGACCAAGATCCTATTCGTCGGCCAGAAGCCTGAAACGGTCGATTTCTCAGACCCTTCCCTGCCGCCCGGTTTCAATGCCGAAAAGATCAACGCCGGGATCGCCTTGGGTGTCAAAAAGATCGAGGAACACGATTGGAAGGGCGATACGTGCATGATCACGCCAGATGCCGCTGGGAGCGCGATGCTCGAGAAGGCGCTGGCGGGCGCCAACTATGACTGTGTGGTGATCGGCGCCGGCATGCGACTCCCGCCCAAGGGCCTCGTGCTGTTCGAGACGGTGGTGAACATCATCCATAAGGCCGCCCCAGACGCCACGATTGCGTTCAACACCCGGCCCGAAGACACCGCCGACGCCGCTGCCCGTCAGGTGAAGGCCAGCTTAGCTTAGCTAAGCGGGCCTTGGATGTTTTATTAACCAAGCCAGTTGCCGACGTTCGACTTCTTTTCGTAAGAGTAGCTTTTCCCTGAGACCCTTCTTGAATGAAGGCGGAAGCTTTCGCGTTGGTACGACGTGACCACTTAATTTCAATGTCCACATTCCGGCGTCGAACATCGCGTGATGGTTCGCGCACAATGATAAACCATTACACGGATGATCCGGCCCATTGTGTTTTACCTGTCTGATGTGTGCAGCCGTAAGTGCGCAAGCGCTTTGAAAGTTTTTTGGTCGGAGCAAGCGGCGCATTTGCCGTCGACGCTGTTCTCGAATAACGGATGACTCAGGCGGCCTGATGTATGATCAAGAACACTCCACCAAAGCGGGCCAGCTCCACAATACTCCCGCTCGACTCCTTGCATTAAACATAGTCTTCGCCTCGTCTCACGTTTGGCGTCGAAAGCGAGTCGGTCTTCGGCTTTTGCGCGAATGATCTTCGGTTCACGATAACTCCCTCGCGACCGTTAAGTGCTTACGCGCCAGCAGGACCGCAGCGAGCATACCGAACGCCGCGAAAGTCACGAGTGTTTCGGCGACACGAAACGGAACGGCGTTATAGTCTGGACCGCGCATGATCGCCACGAGCAACAACGGCAGAACCCCGACGGCGACGGAGTTGACGCACGCAATGCACCATGCGCGCCGATCCCCCACGCGAACTCCGAAGCTCGCGATCAGCGTGTTGATTCCGAGTGGAAAAAGCAAGACACCTACGACGACGTGATTGAGCAGAAACGGCGGGCCGAGAACCGGCAGTGCGTTACGGACGCTGCGCCCAAACCAACTGTAAAGCTCCGGGGAAATCCACAAGTGGATGATCGCCACCACAATGAGCGTGACGCCGCAAATCGCCAAGACGATCGATGCTAATCGAATCTCGCGGGGGGCCGTTCCTCTCATTTGCTTGTCCTCGCTAGTGTGTTACGGCAACTCAAATGAAGATTTTCATAATTCGTTCATCTCAATTATGACCTGGAATGCCATCATCTTCTGGATACAACGATGCCTTGCGAAAGTTTCATCCGCGAGCGGACCGTGCGGTGAGTACGCTTCGAGAGGCGCCATCATCGGCGGCTGCGCCGAGGGGCGGATCGGACCGCGTAGCACGGGCATTAGCGAAGCGGTGGCGGATGTCGCACAGACCATTCGCACTTCGAGATCCTCGCGGTTGTAGAGCCGGCATTGTCCGCTTCGATGTCTCTTCGGCTGCTGCCCATCGAAAAAGGTTTGGGCTTACGATCCGGCGACAAACAAGTGGTCGGGGGGAAGCCCCCTCTCGATGGCGCGCGACTTCTTCGACTCAGGCGTTATCAACGGCAGACTCTATGCCGTTGGCGGCGATTCGAAAGGCTATTTGAATTCGGTCGAAGCCTACGACCCTGAGACGAACAATTGGATCGCCAAAGCATCCATGCCGACGGCCCGCGACGGTCTGGCCGCGGGCGTCGTTAACGGCACGCTCTACGCCGTCGGCGGCTGCTGCGACGTCAACGGCAATGCATTCACTACGAATGAAGCGTATAACGCACGATAGCTGTCATTGGATGGTCCCCAGAATCGAAGGTGTCGCCGCCACCGCGGTTAGAGGGGCGCCGAAGCTATCACTGAGCGCCCGCGCGGCAGTAGCAGACTGCACTAGCCGATATCAACTGGCACAACTATCAGTTAACCTAGCTTAGCGCTTCGTTGCGCAATCCAGATCCGAATCGCGCTGCGGCGGAGGTCCGGCGCATCGTACCGGACCGGTGTGTAACAAGTCACTGAGAATCGGGTCTAAGTGATAGAGAGTTGCCGTAGACGGCCCGCAATTTTCCTCGCCGAGGAAGCCGACATACGACGGCCATCATATGATTTCCCATAATCGAACGGACGTCTTCGGGTGAAGAGGCTGCAAAAGGGATTCACGTTGATCGAGCTGATGATCGTCATCGCGATCATCGCGATTCTGGCTGCCATCCTTATCCCAAACTTCATCCATGCGCGTGCGGAATCGCAGACATCGGCCTGTGAGGACAACGAAAAGGCCATCGCCACCGCGATGGAAGAATACGCAGTCGACAACGCCGGCCAGTACACTCAGACCCTGCCGTCCAGCTATCTTTTGCAGCAGCCGAGAGACCCGGTCGACGGATCCTCGTACGTCATCGATGCCTCTGCTAACGGCTCATACGGATCCTATCAGATAACCGACTCGGGTGGTCACGACCAGACCACGATGGGCAACCTGAATCAGAGTGGCGGAACGACCTGCGGTCAGGCCACCTGCACTAGCGTCCTCTTCAATCAAAACTCGGGATTGCTCGGCAAGTAAGTAAGCCGGACGCGGACAGATACGTGCTGCAGACGGATCGGCTTCTTGATGATAACGAAGTGCGCCAATTCACGCGACAATACGCCACTCGGCGATACTGCGCGTCACGAAGCAAACCACAATTTGAAGACCGGAAGCGGCACCAGCCGCAGACTTCTCCCATAGTGGCGAAAGCGCCAATTTGAGGGGGGTTTGCGGGTTTCCGGGTCGCGCGAGAAATGGCCGAAAATGGCAATTTGCTAGTGGATTGCTAATGCGATGGGTGATACGAGGCGGCACTCGATGGCACTATGCGGCACGACGATCAACTTTCGCCCGGACGAGGTCCCACTGCCTGGCTTTAGTGTAGTCTTGTTGGTGTGAATATCGAGGAGCCTTTCATCGCGACCATGGCTGGGACCCTAACGACTGTGTCCTCTCCGTAGACCTCGATGTCGACACAGCGATGAGCGATCCACCACTAAGCGTTCTGCGTTCGGAGCTATAGTCACAGTGCCAAAATCGGAATGTGAGTACGTGTTCCAGTACGGCTCCAACATGTGCGGCCAGCGGATTCGCGCCGGGGATAGAATACCCGAGGCGCGGAGTGTGGAGGCCGCCTGGACGGACGACACATTTGACTTTACATTTCCGGTCTGGAGCCGCACGGCCAATCGCGCCGCTTGCGGTATTATAGGGAGCGACACGGGGAGGCGCATTTTCGGAGCAATATATCTTATACCGTATAACCTGATCGACCGCAGCTGCGCCCGACGTGGCCGGAAGACGCTTGACGTGATCGAGGGTGAAGGCGTCAACTACGAGCGCCGGAGTATCCGGGTTATCGGCGTCGAGTCCGGGCAGCACTTTTCGGCGCTCACGTATTTGCCTATAGAGCAGTCGTGGAGAGCTCCAACGGACCAAGAGTACGCGGAGTACATCTTTTCGGGGCTTGCCGAGTTGCGACCCGAGCAGAAACGGTCGCGGGCAAATCCATCGGAGGATTGCCTCGGTCTAAAAGATGGTTAGAAGCCCATATCGATTTGAATCGTCGACGGCCGCTTAATCGCCACTCCCTCTCCGCTCGCAAACTTTCGGACCGTGCTGCGCATGATTTTCTCTGCCACAAGCAAGAGGAATTCGATCCATATCCGCAACCGTTATAGAAATAGCGATCCGGTAAAGGGTTAACAGCCTCCCGGATCGCGTCGCATGTTTGAAACTAGACCGCTAGGATTTCGTGCAAACCCCACTCGCGGTAGCCGCTTGCGGGTCCCCCATCTTGTTGTTGCCCATCGTTTTATATTTATATTGAGTATCGCTGACTTTCGTTACCACGTTGGTGCCTTTTGTGCCGTCGGGATTTGTTTGACTCCAAGTCATCGTGTTGTCGACCCAGCCAGGCGATGTCGAAAGACCGTATGTTCCGAAATTGTCAACAGCCTGATTGATCCATAGTTTAATAGTAGGGTCCCACGTTGTCCAATCGTCGCCTACTTCATCCCGGGTGCGATTCTTGTCGAACGGTGGCGAAACGCTATGATTTTGCATTTGCCAACCATCGTACGCCATGCTGTACGTATCGGTCTCCAAACGAGTGCCGGGTCGTCCGACGATGGCCTGACGGCAATTCCAAGTGCCAATTTGAAAACTCATCGACGAGAAATCGGGAGCAGTGTTAGGGACTGGGGTCGGCTGTGCCGCTAGCGCGACGCTTGTGCCAAGCAACGCGAGTACGAGACCGCAGACAGCGGATATCCGAATCATTGATTAACCTTTCACAGCAAAATGAAGCTTCCAGTCATTGCAACGGAGACCCGAGGCATTGACATAGAGCAGTAATGTGCGATCAACATATTTTCGTGGAATAATTTGCCCGTCCTTTACAGCGTTGCCAATAAGATCGCAACCTTACGAATTATCCGCCCTAATTATAGACATACGTACGTTCGTAAAGGATTGAACGCGGCTTGGCGGAGTTGTTAATCGAATCGACACACGTAGTACTGTGGTGCGCGCGGTCAGCGCAGCATCAAGTTAAGCTGGGTTTCTCCGAGAAAGGGGAATTGCAACCAGTCAGCGATGCCAACGGCCAGTGACAGCAACCATCAGCCGATCTTGCCTCGGATGCGAGTATTTGGACATTGAGTATCGCCTGAACGATTCAGGGGTGTCGGTCGCCTTTGGTCTCAGGTAGGTGTGTGGGCCGATGTCTCGATCAAAAAACTTTGTAAGACAAATTGTCATCATGCTGGTACCGCTGCTTATGGGAATCATGGCAGATGCAGCATTCGGTGCTTGCCCGGAATTGACCGACGAGATAAACGGACAGATCGCCACACTCAACCTTGCGGAGACGGCAACGGACGCTCAAACAGCACTGACGTACCTAAGGCAAGCTGATAGCGAGGATCGCAAGATGATACTCGAATGTCCCCACAGCGTTCCAACAAATCGCTATTAGCAAGCTTGCCAAACAATCCCATCTTCGAGTATGTCTAAACTACTACGAGGCGAACGCCAGGTATGCGCTTGCTACGAGTTGGGACGAGCTCACACTTTTCTATCCAACACGAGCTCAAATCGGCGAGATATACACGAGAGCAGAGCTGGCTGCTATGAAGGCCGCTGCGTTTTGGAAGATGCGGTTGTCAAATCTTGCAGAGGGCGCTGATAGAGCAGATCAGTTGATGAAGAAGTACCAGCCCGCCGCAGACGCGGCCTTAGAAACCCTTAATGCCAAAACCCTCTCCGATTGTCCTCATCCGTAAGGGCGCGTGCGGTCTCGCTGGCGTGTCATTTAAAATTGATTCTGCGATACTGGGCGATACTTACCGGCACGAAGCAAACACAATTTGAAGACCGGCAGCGGCACCAGCCGCAGACTTCTCCCCTAGTGGCGGAAGCGCACATTTGACGAGGTTTGCGGGTTTCCCGGGTCGAGCGAGAAATGGCCGAAAATGCCGTTTTGCTAATGGACTGCTAATGCGATGGGTGATACTAGCCGACACTAGGCGGCACTGCGATCGCTCGAGCCAACTTTACACTAGGAGCCAGTCATTCCGGCGCCCCGTGTCCGATTCGTGCGGAACCGCCTCGTCAATAACGGCCCAAAACGCCTCTTGCCAGATTGATTTTCTGCGAAGGTCGGGCTCAGGCGGCCGACGATGACGCCGTTGAGGTCGATATTGTAGAGGAGGACGTCGCCGGTGTTTGGGCGCGCAATCCCGCGTCGCGGCGTCACGTTATGCCGTCGACCCTTACCTCCGACGGAGAACCGCACCTAGTTTCTTGAGGATCACGCCAAGCAATTCATCATCGCCGCGCGCGAAGAACATCGTAAGTGCGACCTCGACTATGGAACTCTCGCTTAGCCTGTGGGTATAGGCCAAGCTGCGAAGGCGTTCGGAGATATCATGGCTCACGTTGACCGAAAGTTTGCTACGCGACGCAGCGGAGTCGGAACCAGCCTCGTGCTCGGGATACGCCGACGGCTGAGGCGTACGAATCATTTCGCTCGTTGCGTTACCAACCTGTCCGCTTGGGATCTGACTTCCTTCGTTTAGCATCTTGACGCCTGCTCAACCCCTTCTGGCATGCACATTCTGCGCATCCCGCTCGAGTTATCGGCTGGTTATGCAATAAAGATAAGAATGCAGTTATAGAATCGTTCAACGACCACTTCAGCCCACCTCGTCCGCCGATGACGCTCGTTCCCAGCCCCGGTGGCACCCCCAAGCCCAACGGGCCCGCTAGCCCCGCTCAACGTCCGCAACGCAGCGGACGAGCCGAGACTAGACTGCCCTCTCGGGATTGACTGCCGTTCGCGACCCCAATCTCAGGATCTGAGCCGCCGCTTTTCGTGCGGCGTTGCTCTGCCCTGCACGATATCACGCCAGCGTCGCTCGGACATCCCGAGCGCGGTGGCGACCCGCTGCTGCGGAAACCTGCTCAGTACGTCAAGTGCCGTCAGCAGCTCGGCATCTATGGCATCACAGAACGGGGACGGATACGTCCTCCGCGAAACGGATTAATTTATCAATCGGCATTTTATAAGATGTTCGGTCTAGGTAAGGCTGATAGAGCCAGATACTGCGTCGCGCGAGCAATCTCTACGTGTCAAATTCTCGCTGCGTTAGTATGCGGCACTTGGCAATAAAGCAGGACGGCCGCGATTAGCCGCGCGACCGCCCTTGAGCTTGAACCGCCCGCTCGGGCTAGCCCGTCGCGTTACTGGCCGCCCGGATTTGTGATAAGCGAGCCGCCGGCCACCGGGATCGAAACGGCTCCAGTCCCCAAAGCGCTGCCGCCCGCGAGCGCTCGGCCGGTTAACCAAATTGACAACCAACGTCTCATCGCATATGAAGATCCGATTCTCGCTGCGGCGGAGGTTCGAAAGTCCTGTGCGCGAGGCGACCGGGCTGGCGAAATGATTGAATTGTTTGTAAACGGGAACAACTAGTACACAAATCCGATTGTCGAACTTATATTGTTACCATGTGCTGCGATGCGTCGATTTTACTCGCAGCGCGCGGCGGTTTCTCGGATACGAGCGGCTGTCTTGCGTCGCCCGTATACTCACTCAAATTCGAAGGTGTATCCAATGCGTATTCTCACACCACTTCAAGCGCTGAGCGCAGCGGCGGCGTTAGCGCTGCTTGCTGGCTGCTCCGGCGGTTCGGCGATCGCGCCGAACCCGTCCACCCCCCGAGGCTTCATCCCCATGACGATGGGTGGCATAGTTGCCCCTGTGGGCCAGCTGCCCCAGCCCAACGCGATTATAGCGGATGTGCCCCTTGGATCGGACTCCAGATTTGCGGTGCTGGCCGGCTCCACGGTTACGAACTCCGGTCCAACAATAGTGACAAGCAATCTCGGGTTAAGTCCGGGCTCGGCGGTGACCGGATTCCCGCCGGGAATCGTGAAAGACGGAAAGATCCACGCTGGTGATATTCACGCGGCGCAGGCTCAACTCGATTTGACCACCGCATACAACAACGCGGCCGGACGAAAGAACCCGACTAAGGTACCCGCTGATATTGGCGGGATGGTAATCGGACCTGGCCTTTACAAGGCACCGGTTTCGCTTGCGATCACCGGAAACTTGACCCTCGACGGGCAGAATAAAAAGAACGGCGTCTTCATTTTCCAGGTGCCATCAACTCTCACTACCTCGGTCAATAGCAGCATCACGCTGATTAACATGGCCAAGCCGTGCCACATTTTCTGGCAGGTCGGCAGCTCGGCAACTCTTAAAACGGGATCGGTCTTCAAAGGGGTCATTCTGGCGCAGGCATCAATCTCTCTTGGTAAAGGCGTCTCGGTCGAGGATGGAAGACTGTTGGCGCGGTCCGGTGCGGTAACATTGCTCCGAGACATTGTTACTGAGCCGGGCCCGTAAGGAACACACGACGGAAAGTCCAAATGAGCGCGAAGCATTCGCTTAGCGTAATTTCCTTCGACTAACGAGTCAACCGTTGATTTCCATATCGACACGTGAGGCGGGCGCTGCGGCGTCCGCCCCGTTCGTAAGCGAGGCAGTGAGCAATATCGCTCCGGCCATCCGCACTGCTAGATCTTCGCGGACTTCGCGATGAGCGCTTGTTTCTTTCCCGGCCTCATCAGTTGGCGCGAACGCGTCAGCATTGCCCGTCGCTGCGTCCGATTCCAGGTGCAACTCGGTCAAGGTCGAGGTGCAGCACCACTGCAGCGTCAGGTGAAAGGCTGTGAGAAGGCGACGCGGTAAAGCCAGGCCCACCGCGCGCCAATTTGCATATGTCACCGACATTCGAAGGCCAGCGCCCGCCGCGGCAATACGCCATATAAGTAACGCTCCGCGGCGATCAGCGGGTCTAGGTGGGGGGTTTATCGGCTCGGCGCACGTATGGTCTGGGTCGTCCCCGTCTTCTTATTATGCGTTAGCGGCAATAGGCCCACTTCATGGACAAGAGAGCGGCCAGGAACTAACGCAGAAACGAGATCGGCGGATGGATATTAGCGGCGTTTGGAACCGCGCTCCTTAGAGTGCGCGGCGGTTGGGCAACACGACATGAATCACCGCAGTTCGCGAAGGCCGTGAAGAACGCGGATGGAAGCTGCCAACATACAGGTCTCGTCGGTAAGCCCTAAGCGGTTCGAAAGGAACCAAAACGATGACTAAGGGGATATACTACCATACCAATTCTGTGGATTATCCGCCGAAGCATAGAAACGTACATCACGATCACGAGAATTGCCTCGACGGTAAGCGCATCGAACTGAAACATCGAGAAGGTGGAACCGGCGGTAAGCCGCTGTGCAAGGCGTGCGAGAAGCTCGGTTAGAGGAGTCTGTTCCGAATCGTTATTTCCATATACGAAGGTAACAAGAACGTGATTCGCTATCTGAAACAGACTCTGGTCGAAAAATTAGGCGAGGCCACGGAATTCAACGTTTCCGAGGACGTCAGCGACGGCGCTGGGAATATGCCGACCGTGTCCATGAAAAGATACCACCTGAAATGGGGTTGCGGACGCCACTCCGGTTCACCCAATCCGGATGACGTTTATCAAATGCATGACATCTGCCCGGGCCATGTCGGCGTCGTCTCGACCTAACGACGTACTCCAAAGCTCAGAGCCGGGGGACCGCTCGTGACGACCATTGACTTCGTGGAATGGTTAGACTTGGTTTGTGACGCGCTAGAGAGTCACGTGAATATACTCGGAGGATGGAACCCCCGCACGATGGTCTACCACACTGCGGTCGGAATTCTATTCTTCTTCGAGCAGGAAGGCGACAAGGTTCGCGTCCGGTTCAGAGATGAAACTCGCCAGTCAGCCAACATGGCTATCGAGATTGACCGCGCTAAAAAGCCAGCAGATGCGGCTGCGGACATCGCACAGGGCATGCGCGTGTTCGTGAGCAGCCTTAACAAAAACTAACGAGCCTTGTGGACGTTTCCAATGAGAAGGGCGGCGACTTCGTGTCATCGCCCTTGGGGTGTTGTGGTCTGTGGCTCTAGATGCGCGGTTCAAGAGAACAGTTTGTAGTGTTGCACTCCGCAAGTGTCAATATAGAGCAGACCTGACGAATCGATGTCTGCCGTCACGCAACCGCACCTGAATCGGAGCGGCGCGCGATTTCGCGGGGCACAACCACGACGACTCCGCCACCCAGTGCCGGCGGAAACTTCGGTATAGGTGAGTTGGGCCATGTAAAACGACATTGAGTGGGGCTTCTCCGAGCGCTTACCCACGTTCAGCGATCTTCCGTTGAGCGCGTTGGCGCTTATTCGCGGCGCTCGAGCATGACATCGTGCTCTCCAAAGATGATAGGGCGACGACCTTGCCGGTCATCGCCCTTCGCCCTGATCTATGGCGGCGTTAGATAATGTCATTGTAGCACTTTGATGCGGTTAGCGGCGCTTCCAGGAGAGTATCGTCTTCGAATCACGAACATGTTTGATGCGTCAATTGGCGCAGAAACTTGGAGGAACGTAAATGTCTAGGGTTCCCTACTTCTACTCGATCAATGAGGGAATGAAACCAAAAGCCGATCGCGTCTATCACAACAACAATACGTGTCCTCCTGGTCTTGACATACCGAAGAACGAGCGGCGGAGGGGCAAGAACGAGTATCGACCGTGCAAAGACTGCGCAGGGCGCGACTAACGCCTACGGTCAGAAGGGGTAGCGGCATCGTAGAGCGGCTCCTGATGGCGCCGCTCAAATTTATTACCAAGCCCAGCTGGTGGTATCAGGCGACACGCCATGACACTCATCGTGGGAGCCGAACGGCGACAACGTCTTGACGTGCCTTTTCACCTCATTGAAAATGAGCACACTTGCATCTTTACACGCAAAGCGGTAGTTGGGGGTCTCGGCGATTTGAAATTATTGCGATAATGATTACGACGGAAGCTGTAGCCTCTGCACACAAAGCGGCGTCGCGAAACGTCGCCGTTCGGTTGTGCTGAAAGGCATTGGCGAGCGCGAGCGCCGCACCAGCATGTCGCCGAACGGCTTCGAACGAGCCGCCACTGTGACGGCTGGGATCGAACCCATTGAACGGTGGCATTGGCCCCGTAAACGGAGGTCCTATTCCGTTCGTGCACCACGCCACATAACCGTATCGCATATGAGCTAGGGGCCCGCATCCTACTATAGAAGTAGCATTGTTACCATTGGCTGCGGCGCGTCGATTGTACTCGCAGCACGTGGCGATTTCTCATATACGAGCGCCTGTATTGCTTTGCTCGTTTACTCACTCAAATTCGAAGGTGTATCCAATGCGTATTCTCACACCACTTCAAGCGCTGAGCGCAGCGGCTGCGTTAACGCTGCTTGCCGGCTGCTCCGGCGGTTCGGCAATTGCGCCGAAGCCGTTCACTCTCCAAGGCCACGAGCACACGACGATGGGCCGCACAGTTGCCGCTGTGGGCCCGATGGCCCAGCTCACGGCAGCCGTCAATCCTGATAGGGCGATAAAGCGAGTGCCACTTGGATCGGCCGCAAAATTTGCGGTGCTGGCCGCCGACACCGTCACCAACGCCGGTCCGACCATCGTGGCCGGCGATCTCGGCGTGAGTCCGGGCTCGACGGTGACCGGATTCCCGCCGGGAAAAGTGATCGACGGTTCGATACATGCCGGTGATCCTGTCGCGGCGCGAGCTCATCGCGATTTGACCACCGCGTACAACAATGCGGCCGGACGAAAGAACCCGACCATGGTGCCCGCCGATATCGGCGGCATGACCCTCCGGCCCGGCCTCTACAAAGCGCCGGTGTCACTGGCGATCACTGGGAACGTCACGCTAGATGGTCACAACGACTCCGACAGCGTCTTTATCTTCCAGGTGCCGTCCACCCTGACGACGTCGGTCAATAGTAGCGTCACGCTGATCAACCGCGCCAAAGCGCGCAACATCTTCTGGCAGGTCGGCAGCTCGGCAACCCTTAAGACGGGGTCGATTTTCAAAGGGGTCATTCTGGCGCACGCATCGATTTCTCTGGGTAGAGGCGCCACGGTGGTGAATGGGAGATTGTTGGCGCGGATCGGTGCAGTAACATTACTCCGTAATACAGTTACCGAGCCCGACCCGTAAGAAACAGACGACGGCAGAGTCCAAACGAGCGCGTAGAGTTGCTTAGAGTAACTTCCTTCGACTAGCCAGCCAACAGTCGATTTCCATATCAACATGCGGGGCGGGCGCAACGGCGTCCGCCTCAGTTGTAAACGAGGCAGTGAGCGGAGTTGCCATGGCCATTCGCATTGCTAGATCTTCGCGTACTTAGCGATGGGCTCTCGTTTCTTTCTGTATGATGTGTATTTTTCGCAGGGTAAGAAAAAAGTGCCACACTTCAAATATCTAATTTAACGAGCAGTAACCTCGCCAGATGAGACGATTATTGCAATCGGCGATTTTAACACTGGGCGCAACGATCTCTTGAACTAGAAACGCATTGGAGCGAAGCCTGGCGCCAATTGCACCCGGAGGGCGACGAATACTCTTGGTATTCCCGCCTTTACAAGCGGGCGGAGCAAGTGGCTGGCGCATTGATCACTGTTTTTTGTCTTCATGCCTGCGAGCTCGGCTTAAGGACGGGTTCTACATTCAAGATGTACGATTGGAGAGGTTCACAGACCACTCCGCGCTCGTCGTCGATATCGAGCTCTGATGTCGTAAACGTCCGCCCGTGAGATGGTCACGAGTGGCGTCCGGTTTCCATAACTCGGGACGCGATGGACTCGTAGAGAAAAGGCGTTTGTCACGAAGCGGTTTCATGCAACCAACCTTAGTCCCTAAGTCCCACACGGCGAAGATAACCGTTAGCGTGCGCCAACGTGAATCTTGTATAGAGATGTTTTCGAATAGGTGTACGTTTGCATATATAGCTACCGAAGCTTTGACGTTATTCGGGCACTCATGTGTGGGGCGGTCATGAAAAAGCGTTATGCAATAGCGGGTCTAGTTATCTTGTTGGTCAATTGTTCGGCCAGCAATGCTGCGAATCCGACCAGTGTATTACCAGGCGCTCGAAGTCTCGTGCCGCAGGACGTCGTCGATTCCTTCAATCAATCCACGAAGAACGTTATCTTCAGGTACCCGCTGCCGCATGCAAATTCGTTTCCTTCCTATATGGCTACCGGCTCCGATAAGAACGTTTGGTTTACGGAAAATAACGCAGCGCGCATCGGCAAGATCACGCCAAGCGGTGTCGTTACCGAATACGCGATTCCAAGCAGACAGACTGGATATGACATTGCAGCGGGAGCGATGGGCACATTGTGGTTTAGCGAATCCGGCGGCATCATCGGCAAGATCACAACCGTCGGAAAAATCACTGAATACCCGCTGCCGTCACGTTCATGTTCATTCGGGATAGGCAAAGGTCCGGACGGGAACATGTGGTTTACTGACGCCTGTTCCAATCAAATCGGAAAGATCACACCCACGGGGAGGGTTACCGAATATCCCACCCCGACAGCGGGCGCCTCTCCATACGATATTGTCACCGGACCAGACGGCAATCTTTGGTTTGTCGAATGGAGTCATAAGGTTGGCAAGATAACGACTGGCGGCACAATCACCGAATATACCGCTCCAACGAATGACAACCCATTCGCGATCGCCGCTGGTCCAGACGGTAACCTGTACGCCAGCACATATCTCGGGATTTGGCGCATAACGACTGCCGGTGTGATCACGCAATACTCGGACCCGGCGACCGCGTTCTGGCAAGATATAATCCTGGGTCCAGACAAGCAGATGTGGCTGAGTAGCTTCAACTACGGCGACTATGGCGCTCTACAAGAGTTTAATCCAAAGACGCAGACGTTTTCTGCGACGATTACGCCAGACCCAGGCAAAGTAATCGGCGGTCTCACCGTTGGTGGGGACGGCGATATCTGGATCGCAGGTTACGGCAATAATACAATCGATGTCTACGAAGATAAAATTACTACCATCGGCATCCGCCTCATTGGCGAAATGTCAATCATCGATCCAAAGTACGGCTTCGAGTTAGGCTACGCGGTCGCCACGACATCGACTCAGACGCAAACGATCAGCCTGAGCATGGGGGAGTCGGTCCTGTTTCAAAATGTCGATACGATTCCGCACTCTGCGGCATTCCTCGGTAACGCGACCAGCAACAGCGCTCCATGGCCGACGTCGTTTAACGGTTCAACCACGCGATCGGTGGCGGGTACGGCAATAGGAACGACCGGCTTTGCCACGGGCAGCCTCAATCCAAACGAGAAGTCTCCCGTCTATGAGACTGGCCTTCCCGGTTTCTACATGATCGGATGTCAATACCACTACGAGAGCAACATGATACGAACGGTGATTATCGTTCACTAGATCCTGTTAAAGTGAGATGAGGCCAGGACTCCAATCCTGGCCTTTATCTTTTAGATTGTCGTTCTAGTGCAGTGAGCGCTCAACACTTTGCCGTCGGATGAAGCCCATAGACCCTCATGATCACCCATGCCTGCAATAACACCGAGACTAGGTTGCCCACCACGATACCAAGCGTCACATGTCGACATTTTGGGACGAGTTTCGCGTATCCGATGCAACCGGGCGTTGCCGGGCATTCCGGCGAATCTGCCGCGCAGCGTCTTATGCGAAGATTACTCAGAAAACCCAAGCGTCGCCGCCTAGGCGGCGACGCTTGGTCGTAAGGATCGCCGGGCAAGCCCGACTTAGTAGCCCTTTATCCTAGATTTCGGAACGTGGTGGAGCGTGGCCGGATGTGGCAGTTGGTGCGACGGTGCGCGCTCTGGACGCATCGCAGCTGGCGCCGAGCCGAACGGCTTGGCTACGACCCGGTAACTAAATACCGCTTCCGAGCGTCCACCCTGATTCTCTCGTACGACAAAGCCGGCAGGCGTTTTTTGCGTCACGTAGAGTCCGCGCGTATCGCCCTCCGGTGTGATGAATACCATGTACGAGTACCGCGAATCGATCGCGGAGGCATACGCGGGCCTGAGGCTCACGTATGCCTGGCCGGCGGTCAACTGCGCTTCGCCGAAGTCCTCGATATTCGGCGTGGTCGATGTAGTCGCATAGGAGGTAATTCTCTGTCCACCCGGGGTATCGAAGAAGTTGATGAATTGGTGCGCGAACACGCTTCCGTCATCCTGTATTTGTAGCTTCAGGTTGCCGCCGCTGTCGAATCCGTTGACG
The DNA here is from genome assembly GCA_036511855.1 of Candidatus Eremiobacteraceae bacterium. Classification (NCBI taxonomy): domain Bacteria; kingdom Bacillati; phylum Vulcanimicrobiota; class Vulcanimicrobiia; order Candidatus Eremiobacterales; family Candidatus Eremiobacteraceae; species Candidatus Eremiobacteraceae bacterium. The sequence goes on from DATCBN010000107.1 coordinate 49,418, forward strand.
AGGACGCCGGTACCGGACGCATCCTGCATCTCAAGTGCTGTACCACCACTGGTCGAGAAGTTGACGCCGAAGACGCCCGTGGGGTTCGCTCCTACGCCGACTCCCTGAACACCGTTGGCACCACCTCCGAAAACGCCGATGGCAGAGGTGCTATTGCCCACGGTGAGAGCGTCAACAAACTGCTCGCCTTGGACGACCTCGCTGCCCGCCACGAACGTGTTGCCGTTGTCGTTCACGGTGAAAACGTCGGCGCCTCCCGAGTTGTTTCCGTCGAAGAGCAGGCCGCCGAAGCCGTTTGCCCGGACGGCGGTTGCGGTGGCGTTGTTAGATCCTTGGACGCCGGCGATGTACGAGCTAGTTGAGCTCGTTGCACCCGAGACACCATAGGACGAAGCCGAGCTTCCAACGACACCGGCGGACGAGGTCGAATTTCCCACGACACCGATGCTCGAAGTCGACTCTCCGAAGACGCCGAACCCGCTCGCCGACGTTCCATTCACGGCGTTACCCGCCGTCGCCTGACCCAGAACTCCAGTGCCGTTCACCGTCGCGGTTCCGAGTAGGCCTGCACCTGAGAAAGAGCTATTTGTATTGATACCTTGCAGGCCGGCGCCTGTGCCGCCATTGTTGTATTTTATACACGGTTTCGTCTTATTGCATGTTATGAATGGACTCACCATCGCGGATCCGACGACCGCGAAAGCCGGCCGAAGGGCGAGTCCGCCCGCCAAAATTCCGGCCGAAGCGACGATTGCCGCCGTCATCAACGTCGGACGCATGAATGTGATTCGCATTGATCCTCTCCTCAATCTCAAGCAGCGGGCCAATGAACGCGCCTCGTGGCGAAGTCCGCACCGGCCGCAACAGGGAGAGTCTAACTTATCGCCGTTCCAAGTTCGTTCCCAACGTGTCTCAAACGCCTATTCGGGATCGCTAAGGCGGATTGGGACGGATCGGTCACTGAGATACTCGATGGTGTGGCGATGCCAGGGCAAGCGCGAATAGGATTCAGCCAGATCGGCATCCATCCGCATCGCCCCCTCGACAAATGCACGTGCGGCCGATTCCGCGAAGTGCCAGGCGCGAGCGCTTTCGCCCAACAGAACATGTGCAGCGGCGAGGTGCCACGCTTGCTCCGCGAAATGCTGAATCTGAAAACCCTCTGCCAGGGCGATTGCCTGCGCTGCGTGCGCCCGCGCCGCCGCAAAGTCACCGACGCCCGCACTAAAGCGGGCGAACAGCGCGCGCGTTTCCATCGTGAGGGCTCGCTGCTCGAGACGCTGTAGTCCGGTAAGTGCCTCGTCCAGAAACGTTCGCGCTTCCGCATCGCGCCCCATCCGTGCGCAGAACTCGCCATGCAGCGCCGCGACGCGTGCTATATACAGTTCGTTCTTAAGTCGCGTAGCAAGGTCGCGCACCTCGACGAGGTGGTTTTCAACCTCAGACATGCAACCGGAACGCATCGCGAGTGCTGCTCGGGTGTAGATTACGCGTAGTGCAATTCCTGGCTGTTCGAGCGTTTGGTCCGGCAACTCATTAAACAGCGCTTCGGCACCTTCGCGGTCGCCGCAAAATCCGCGAACCGTGGCGAGATTCACGATCGATGCAGCGACGCCGGCGACGTCGCCGACGTCCCGGTACGCCTCAAGCGCCCGCTCGTGCTCGCGAAGGGTCGTCTTGAACTCGCCCATTTTCCCGAGGTATACCGCGGCGTTTTGGTGACCGCGCGCCTCGGCAAATCGATCGCCGACCCTTAACGCGAGCTCCAGTGATTGACGCGCATCGTTCAAAGCGATCTCGGGGAGCTCTCCGAGTAGCGTGGATGCGACGTGGTGGAACTCCATTCGCAGTTCCACGTCTTCGTTGGCCTCGTATGCCGGCCGCACGTTTGCAATTTGTTCTGCAGCATGCTTGTAGTCACCCAACCGGCAGAGCGAGTTGACGTATTGCGCCCAGGCAAGAAAGGCCGCGCGTGGGTCACCAAGCCGCTCGAATGCTTGCGAGGCTCGAAACGCAGCATCCCGCGACGTGGTGAAATCATGCTCCAAGAATGCATCGGTGGCCGACATGCGGTCAAAGATCGCAGCATTTCGTTCGGAGGCCGATGCGAGCACTTCCAGACGCGCAAGCGTCTCGCGTCGCATAAGTGCGTCATCGCGGTACGCGTCAAAGACTCGTTCCAGGGCACTGCACGAACGCTCTGCATCGCCTAGAGAAAGCTCGCGCAACGAAAGTGCGTCCGTCCGGCGCTCGGCAAGAGCGCCCATGCGCGCGAAAGCGCGCTCGCGAATTGCCAGCAAATCGTAGGTCAAACGCGCCTGTGCGGGATCGCTCCCATCGATGAGCGATAGACCTGCAGAGGCGGTATCCCGAGCCTCTTCATTCGCGAACACATCTAACGCGTAACGCGCGGCTCGCAAGAAATATTCAGCGGACTTCGCCGCGTTGCGGGCGGCTTGGAAATGCCGCGCGATTTCCGCAGAACGGGCGCTATGGCTTTGCGGCAACGACGCAAGCGCGCGCGCCACCAATGCATGCGCGACTTCGAGCTCCTGCGCCGAGAGATGCTCGAGTGCCGCAGCATACGCGAGATGGTGCGTGAACGAAAAAGCAAGCCCGGGAGCCCGTGCGCTCGCGCGTATGAGGCCCAGTTCGATTGACTCGCGAAGAGCATCAACCAGTTGATCGTCGCTCCAGCCGGTTGCCGCTGCCAAGGCCGTCACATCGAAGCGTGCACCGATGACGGCACCATACATGAGGGCTGTCTCGGCATCGGACGAGAGTCGAGCTAGGCGCGACTTGAAGACCTCTTCGATTCCGCCGCTATTCGTCTGCCGCCCAGACACAATGTCCTGCAGCGCTTCGTGCAAGAGTAGCGGCACGCCGCCGGACCGCGTCACCGCTTGCTTCAGCATTTGGTCGTCTACCGAATCCGGAACAGCAGTTCGGGCAGCGGTGTTCGCATCGACAGCGTCGAGCGGACCAAGCTCAAGCTCGCTCGCATTGCCGTGACTCTGAAGTTGACGGCGCAGAGCGCGAAGCGGATGCGCGGTCGGCAATTCATCGCTTCTGAATGTCACGACGATCAGCACTTGCTCATTGCCAAGTCGCGTCGCCACGAATTCGAGCAGGTCGATCGTTGCCGCACCAGCCCAGTGGACGTCCTCGAGGATTACGGTTGCAGGGCGAGTGCGCGCCAGATCAGACAATCCACGCCGCACCGATTCAAAAAGTCGAACTCTCGCGGCTCGGTCGTCAACAAAAGTCGCGCGCGCATACTCGTCCAGCAACTCATCGAGCATGCGCTGCCAAACGTCGTTCTTGTCGCGTGGCGCGGATCGCGCACGAATCGGGGCTGCATTCCGCAACGCCTCCACAAATGCTTCGTACGGGCGATGTTCCCCGCCGGCGGCGGTCTCGCCACGGACGACGACGCCACCTTCGCGCTCGATCGCACGCGCGAGTTCGGTCGTAAAACGGCTCTTTCCGATGCCGGCTTGACCTGCAACGAAAAGCACTTTCGCGCGCCCGTCCGCAGCAGCGTGCCAAAGACGCAGCCCACTATCCATGGCAATTGCTCGGCCTGCGAATGGCAATGTCAGCGAGGGCGCCCCTTGAGTCTCAGGCCCGCGGGCCGGAGACTCGCTGGACGCCAGGCGGACACCGCTCAAGATCGCGTCGCGAATCGCCAGCGTTTCCGGCATCGGCTCGACATTCATGTCGGCATGCAGACGAACAGCGAACCGCTCGAATTCAGCGAGTGCTCCCGCGCGATCGCCGGCCTCATAGCGGATCGCTATCAATTGGCGCACGATGTCCTCCCGCCATGGGTCCTCATCCAACAAGCGGTGGGCGGACTCAACGGCGCGATCGAATCGCCGCAGCGATCGATCTCGCATGATCGTGCGCGCTAACGCATCATGATAAACGTCGCGCAATCGCTCGCGCTCGCCGTTGGTCCAATCATCGTACAGCGTGGGAAGAAGATCCCCGGTGTAGCACGCAAGTGCGTCACCATCGCGGCCTTCGGCAACGGCGCGGTTGAACGAAAATACGTCCACATCCGCTGCGGCCGTCGGATTCCACGCAATTCGGTCGAACTCCGAAAGGACGAAGCGTGCCTCGTGCGGCGTTTGGGGCAGCGAGGACAGCAAATAGGAGAGATTTCGCCGCAAGTGACCGCGCGCGGTCTCCTCGTCATCGTCGGGGAATAGAGCGTACGCGATCGAGTCGCGCGCCGTGTGCCGCCCGCAATGCAGGATCAAGTACGCCATCACGTTGAGCGTCTTGCGCGGCAATGGAAACTCGCGTGAGTCGTCAGCTGCGGCGACGCGCGGCTGCCCAAAGAGCGAAATGCGAACCGGCAGCACGCCCGGAATTATGTCGGGCGTGACTGTTCCTGACATATCGAGAGTGGTTGGCAATTATCTCAAGTCGCGCCTCCCTTTGCAGGAGGCAAAGAAATCGAGCAGTTCGGCGATGTCGCCGAAATACAAGCGGCGCCCGCTCTTCAGATGCTCGACGCTCCCACGTCGCCATCCGCGGTCGGCCCGAGTTCCAATGTCGTCCGGCTCTAACCACAGATTCACGAGAAATGCTTGTTTGCGCTCGTTCATCGCTAGAATGTAACAGTTCTGCGTTCCGGTCGCGTTCCGGAACGATGTCGGTACAGTGTTGCTGCGCCGGACGTCGGATTCACAAAATTCGAGAATGACGGCAAACTGTCACCAGGATGCGGAACCGGAGCGCCACCCGTGCTTCTGGTGCCGTCGCCTCCGAACACAATTCGACGGGATATGGCCCTGGCAGCCGTTAAACCCAAATTACGGAATGCCAGGGTCGACGGACCCGGCGGACGGCTACGACATCATCGATTGATGTATACTGGAAATTCCAGGCTAGTGGGATTACTCACGATGTGGCCGTCCAAGCAAAGGACTGGAGCACGGTCGAGCAGACCAGTCGGTGTAATGGTCTCTCGTTCTGGGTCTCAAGATGGCGCAATCGCAGCGGCGCGCGGGGATTGGTAGAAGATGGACTTCGTCAACAGCTATGAGGATGCCAAACGCGCCAACGCCTACTCCACGCTCCAATTTGCCAACACGTACTTCCTCGCATACCGTGACTTGCCGGCGATAATCGCCAACCACGTGGCGGGAAAGAGTGCGCTCGATTTCGGCTGTGGGACTGGCAGATCGACCAGATTTCTCCAATCGCTTGGGTTCGACGTCATCGGCGTGGACAGTTCGGAGGACATGCTGAGGCTAGCTCGCGACACCGATCCTTCCGGCGATTACCGTTTGATTCCGGGCGATGACTTCACCGGACTTGGCGTTGGGAATTTCGACCTCGTGCTCTCCGCCTTTACACTCGACAACGTTCCGGGCGTGATGAAGGGGAGAATCATTTCCGATCTCGGCAAGCTGCTGACACCGAACGGGGCCGTCGTCAGCATCGTTTCGTCTCCCGAGATTTACACGCATGAATGGGCATCGTTTTCGACCAAAGATTTCCCGGAGAACGCTTCGGCGAAGTCCGGCGATGTCGTACGCATCGTCGTGACCGATCTCCATGATCGCAGACCGGTCGAAGACATCCTGTGTACCGACGACTCATATCAGGAGATATTCGCTAATGCCGGCCTGAACGCGATCCAAACCCTGCGGCCGCTAGCAACCCGTAGTGAACCTTATGCGTGGGACAACGAGACCACCTTAGCTCCGTGGGTGATTTACGTTTTGAAGCGAGCGTCGTAGTGGGGAGCGATCGCCGGAGGTGACGGTGTGGAAAATTCCCACGGCCGCCACGGGCGGAGCCGTGTTTTGAGATTGGCTACGCCTTTAAAAGGTGCGTGTTTCTATGAACGAACAAGCGAGAATTCCACTACAACGTTGATACCACTAAGGGCAGCACATCTCCACCATACCTAATCCCGCCGGCTGTAAGGTCTTGCGGGATTACATTCTTTCCCCGAGTTAACCGTGGGGCGGCGCGACGCGGAAATCGACTTCCGGCTTTATCCCACTTGCAAGCGTCTGATAGACGACGCAATATCGTTCCGTCAATTTTTGAAGTGTGGCAACTTCGTCGGGCGTTATATCCGCGTCAAGGTCGAAGCGAAGCCGAATATTCTTGAAGCCGACCGGCGCAGCGCGGTCGACACCCAAGGTGCCGCGGAAGTCCAAGTCTCCCTCCGCATAAACGGTTCCGCTTCGTAGCTGAATGTTTTTCGCCGTTGCGACCGACCTCAGCGTAACGCCTGCACACGCGACGAGTGCCTGCAACAACATATCACCTGAACAAGCAAGCGTACCATCGCCACCCGTTGCCGGGTGCAGGCCGGCTCTCACGAGCGCCCGTCCGGTCTCAACGCTGCAGCTGAGCCCTTCGGGGTCATCGACCCGGCCGCTTGCCCTAAGCGTGATGAGCGCGGCATCGGGCTCGGTGCGATAACGATCCTTAATCGGCGCCTGTAGAGCGCGCAAGCTCTCGGTATCCATGTGCGTCCTCCGTTCCTGCTGAATGTTCAATGTTACCTACGATCGCTGCCCCTGACTCGCATATTGCCGCAACGCCCGGCACTCGCCGAAAATCTTTTGGCGTGCCTTATGAGTAGAGCAAGCGCGACATGAGAAGCGCAAGTGCCCGCCGGAGTCGCATAGCCACGTCCGCCTGCTCGCTCTCATCGATTTTACGGAGCGCCGCCTTGATCCAACGGAGGCCCTCTGCCTCGGCGCCGCCGTGCCACCAGAACATCTCCAAAGCACCGGCGATCGAGCCGCCTAGAACCACGTCTTGATCTCTGACTAGCGCCCACTCCATTGTCGCGCGAAAGTTTTCTACGTCCGACTCGAGTATCGCAAGCCATTCGCTCAGCGGCATTGCGCCAAAGCTTCTCTCCGCCTTTTGAGCGATGTCCCGGAAGTAGCCGGCATGCCGGCGCGCGAGCCGCTCGCGCTCACCGCTCGCCGTTAATTTTGCCAGCGCGTACTCGCGAGTGGATTCAAGCACACGATAGCGCTCCTGTTTGCCTCTTGTATCTACCACTAGCAGCGACTTATCCGCAAGCGAAACAATCAGGTCAAGCACATCGTCTTGCTCGATGCCGTCGTCGGTGCATACGACGGCTGCGGCATCGAGAGTAAAGCTGCCGGCAAAAATCGCCACACGATCGAACAGCTCCTGCTCCTGAGGCGAGAGCAAATCGTAGCTCCAATCGATGAGCGCACGCAGCGTCTTCTGCCGGGGAAGAGCTGTGCGGCTGCCTCCGGTAAGAATCTTGAAGCGCTCGGTTAGCCGTTGCGCGAGGTTGGGAATGCTCATCACTTTCACGCGTGCCGCGGCCAGTTCGATCGCAAGTGGGATGCCATCGAGCCGACGACAAATATCCGCCACGATCAGCGCGTTGTCGTCGTCGAGGCGAAACGATTGATCGACGAGCGACGCGCGGTCAGCAAAAAGGGCCACCGCACCAAATCTGAGCGCAGCCGTGGGGTCGAGATTAACCGCACTATCGGGTACCGCCAGCGAGGCGAGCCCTAACACTTTTTCCCCGCTCACTCCTAGCGCCTGGCGTGAGGTGGCAAGAATGCGCGCGTTCGGACATTGGCGATGAATCGCATCGGCTAGGGCAGCAGCGGCTCCAAGCACGTGCTCGCAGCTGTCGAGAATTAGGAGAAGCTGCTTTAATTTGAGAGACTGCGTCAGCGACTCGTCGATCGGGCGCATTTGCGCTTGGCTAACGCCCACTGCCTTGGCGACAACGCTCGACACCAATTCCGGGTCGGTGATCGGTGCGAGATCGGCGATCCATACGCCGTCTGGAAAGCGATCGAGGACTTCGGCGCCAAGTTGAACCGCTAGCCGCGTCTTGCCAATGCCCCCGGCTCCAAAGAGCGTGACCAAACGGTGTTCGACGATGTGCACCTTCAGATCTTCAAGGTCTTGCTCGCGGCCGCGGAAGCTCGTGACTTGAATCGGCAGGTTATTGGGAAGCGTATCCAGCGATTTAAGCGGCGGGAAATCGCTTGATAGGCCGCTTAAGGTGACTTGCCATACGTGCTCGGGCTCGGCAAGATCCTTGAGTCGGTGCAAGCCGAGATCTGTGAATATCCGGTCACGAGATGCTTCGTGTTGCACGAGCGCGTGGGTGGCACCCGATAACAGTACCTGCGCACCGTGGCCGATGGACATGAGCCGTGAGACGCGGTTGACGGCGGTACCAAAATAATCGGCGTCACGTTCGTCTGCGTAGCCGGTATGCAGACCCATTCGAACTCGCAGGCCGCGGACCGCTAAGAAGTCCTCTGCGCTGAGGGCACGCTGAGCGTCGAGTGCGGCATTTACGGCGTTTGGGGCTGTGGCGAATGCGGAGCAAAATGCATCGCCGAGGGACTTGAAAACATAGCCGTCATATCGTGCGATCGCCGCCCGCATCAGCTCTTCATGTCGGGCAACGGCGGCCTTCATCGCGTCGCGATGCGTTTCCCATCGCTCGCTGCTGCCTTCGATGTCAGAGAACAGAAAGGTGACCGTTCCCGAGGGCAACGACACCGGATGTTTGGATTGCCGTTTCTCGGCCTGGGTGTGATGTGGCATGGATAACCGTGGTTCTTCTGCCGTCCGCCGCCTTAGCCCTAGCCGCGCTTGCCTCATCGAAGGCGTACGCGCTCTAATGTTCGAACAAAATGGCCGCGAAGTTGATGTTGTGCGCCAAACGATGGAGGGATTTGTATGCCGCGATACATTATCGAACGTACGTTCAAGGACGGGTTATCGATTCCGATCACAAACGAGGGAGCCGATAAATGCCGAAGTGTTGTTGACGTAAACGAAGACCTCGGCGTGACATGGATTCATTCATATGTTTCAAAAGATCACACGAAGACATATTGTGTTTACGATGGTCCGAGTGTCGACGCTATTCGAAAAGCGGGGGAACGTAACGGACTACCGGTCGATAGCGTTTCTGAAGTCAGCGTCCTGGATCCGTACTTCTACCACTAGCAGCTGATTTTTTCAACAATATCAGAACCGCGAGAAGTTACTTGGCCACCACACCCCCGACGAATTTCTCGCACTCCATGAAATCACGCCAACAACATAAAACTCGCTGGTGCAAATCGAGGTCAGAGGCGGCCCCGCATAACCGAACAGTCACCTACGTGATGATTCTGCCTCCGAGGGCGAAGAAAGCCTTCGAAAATCAGCAGTTCGTGGCCAGACGTTCTCGCCGCAACCACGCAAGGTCCTGAACAAACAAAAGCCGGCCTTGCCTGGCCGGCTTAGAGTCTTGTCGTATACCTGCGTTCCAATGTTGGAGCTCGCAAAGGAAACTGAAGGGTCTCACCCTGCATCTCCGTTAGGCAATAGGTCGAACTCCGAAATGATCGACGTTATCGCAGCCTGAGCCGGCGAGGAAATCGTATCTACAAGTAAGCCGGTCTCTTTCCGGACGTGTTGTTGCAGAAGTACATGTACTCCGAGCGAGGTATGTACCACGCGTGGATGTCGTAGTGCGGAATCGCGTAGGCGGGATGGCCGTGCGCTTCGTACCAAATGTCGACGTGATCGATCTTGTAACCAGGAAGCGGCTTCAACACGTCATCCCAGCTCTTGCCGCTCTTGAACAAGTTGGCGTCGACCATGATCTCGGTGAAGGTCACCTTTCCATTGTACCAGCCATAGATCGGCCCAAAGGGCCAGTCTTTTGGTTTTGCATAGTGGTAGCCCATCGTCGGGATGCATCCAAGGTAAGGCTGGACGCCCGCAGGCAACCCGGCAGGGTGCGCGGGACCCGGCGTCATGATCATCTTATAGATCGCCGGCGTCATCCCCGGCGGCAGCTTCTGAGGCGTGTCCGCCGAGAGCTTCGCCGACGTTGTGGCGAGAAGTACCAAAATCGAGCACGCCAATATCAGGGTGCGCTGAAACATCGGGCATCCTCCTTTATCAGGTGTATTGCTCTCGATGTTCAGGCTTCGAAGGACTCGGGCCTTCTAAGCCGATCGTCAGAGACTCGTTTAAACTCAATTCCCTCGTATATAGATCCTTGTTTACAAGCGCGCGCGATTCTTGCCGCTGCCCCCTCTGCTAGAATCTTCCCCACATTTTGTCCACAAAGTCCAGGTTACGTAAAGTAGTGACGAGCTACCAAACAGCACGAAGTGCGCTCTCGGCGAAAGCCTACGATGTACGAGATTCGACACTTGTGGATTCTCGCAATCGAGTGTTCTTCGCAACGATTGGCGTTCCCGCGCTGGCAAACGTCTTCCATGTCTTGAATACGCTTACTTTAGTGTTTGCAATCCACCGACGCGTTCGCGGTTGACTATCCATCTCTCGCGTCGTAGCGAAACGTTAATGAGGTTTTAGTCGTAGCTGATGCCTACCTAAACATGATCATTGAGACATTCATCATGCAACGTGCTGTTAAGTTCTCCGAAGTGAGAATCAAAATGTGCTATACTAGTGACACAGCGATTCAAGGCATTTCCAAATGGCTGCCCACGTACCGCCGAATGGCGTACATCACTGTCGGGCAGTTAATTTATTGGTGAAGACCCACGATATCGACTGTTATCCAACCATCGAAGGAGTCCCAATGTTTGCACGTATAGTGAAGTCCAACCTGAAGCCCAATCACGTTGCTGAATTCAACCAAACGTTTGAGAAGCAGGTCATTCCGATGCTTCGCAAGTCAAAAGGCTTCCAGGACGAAATCACGTTCGCCGGCGCGAGCGGCACCGAGATGATCTCGATCAGCTTTTGGGATCTCAAGGAGAACGCAGAATCCTACAACGGCGCGACGTACCCAGAAGTGCTGAAGGCATTGTCGACCTCGCTAGAGGGTAGCCCGCAAGTCAAGACCTACGAAGTCTCGAACTCAACATTCCATAAGGTCGCGATTCACGCAACTGCCTGAGACCCGACGATCGACATAAGACACGGAGCGGCCGAATATCGGCCGCTCTCATTTTGTAACGGCAATGCATTCTTATTGCGATAGGCGATACTAGGCAGTTCTAGATGTTACCCGCAAGGCGACGATCCGGTTGAAACGCGCCGCTGTTTCGCTACAGCCAATGCCTCGATAGATAGCTCGTTTTCGTCAGGGCCAAGAGTTCGCGCGGAACCCAATTGAATGGCAAACGCCTTCACGACGTTGGCAAAGCCAAATAACGCTCCCTGCGTGAAACGAAACAGCCGGTGTGAACCTCCGATGAACAGCGCGGAAACTTCATCTCAACGCACGCGGGGTTAGGAGTGAAAGTAGCGGAAGAAAAAAATCGGAGGGATATGCGTGTTATGTATAAATCAATGCTAATGATTCTTGCCGCACTCGCCGTTCTCGCTGCTGCGTGTTCTCGAGGCGGTGTATCGATCACGCCCACGATTAACATCACCCCAGGGTCCAGTCCGTCGGATCCCATAAACCTTTCGAAAAACAATCTTTATCCCGGTGACACTGCTACGCTTAAGGCGTCGGAGTCCGGATACTCTGGAAGCTATACGGCAGTAGCCAATGGAAGCTGCATTTCAGTCACTCCCGTTGCGGAAACCGACAATGAGTTTTCGATTGCAAATGCCGGCGACTGTGGAGGCAAGAACGTGCGGGTCGTAATTTCGGATTCGCTCGGCCACTCCACAACTGCATACGTGACGAACAACTAAGCATGCTTTCCGCGGCGCAAGCGCCGCCCAAACGGCCGCACGCAAGCAAACGACCGCCGCTCCGCGCGGCGGTCGCTGCGTTTTGATGTCGAGTCGTTAGTGGGTTGGAATGTGGCCTGGAGCGTGCCTTCGCAGAATTTCAGGCGCCGAGAGTCTGATGGCCGGGAGACGGCCCGATTTGACTCCCACCGCTCGCCCGACGATTCGATAATCGAACGAAAGCGTCGACTGGCCGCCTTGCAATTCGCGCACTTCGAAGCTAGCCGGCGACTTCGCGGCGACAAAGAGACCTTTGCAGTCGTCCAAGGGCGTCAAGAAGACGTGATAGCCGGAGCGTACGTCGAGCGTCCGTGCGAACGCGGGATCAAGTTGGACGATCCCTTGTCCACCCGCGATGCGGCCTGTGCCGACGTCGGACATTTCGGCATCAGCCGAGCGCGAGGCGTACGACATGACATGCCGTCCGTCGTTGGTGATCACATCGCTGTCGACATTGAAGGATTGCGCGTACATGGCGTTGCTTGCCTGGACGTCGCCCGATTGATCCATGACCACATATCCACCCGGGCTGGTGGCTTGGAAGGGGGCACCGCCGCTCGCTAAATTATCTACGGCGAGGGTGGTGCCGAGGTCTTGATTCTGTATGATCCCGCCATTTGAGTTTTGCGAAAATGCCATGTTGGCGATGTTGTTGGTTGAGACATCGTTCAAGCCTATGCCGTTGGTTGAGACAGCCGAGATGCCTGTGCCGTTGCTTGAGACCCCCTCGACGCCTGCGCCGTTGGTCGAGGAACCGACGACTCCTACATTTTTGGTGCCGCCATCTGTCGAATCGTCGTGGCCCCACGCACCCGAGCGCCCAGGATGTGTCGCGCTATTGTTGTCGGTGCCCGAATTGGTTCCGTCGTCGTTGTTCGAATATGCTTGAACGCCATCGGCATTCGTCGACGTCGACAAAGTGGCGCTGCCGTTCGTCGACACAGCGATGACGCCGTTCCCATTGCCTGCGACGCCCTTGACACCCGCGCCCGAACCGGTGTTCTTGAACTGCTTGCAAGCACCCGACGTCGAGCATGTCGTGATGCTGAACGCCTTGAGCATCGATGTGACATCTTGAGCCGTAGCCGGATTGGAAGCGATGCTCGCCCCGACGATCGCTGACCCGATGACAAGGGCGGCAACGCGCAAGACTTAACCATGGATCGAATTCATGACTGTGCCCTTCATACATAAGATGACGCGCCAGCCGACGCATATTCCGCGTCGACATCAAGATTATCATACCACCCAGCGACCATCCGGTGAAGAGACCAGCAATCGTAGGCTTTTTGGGCGCGAGTGCACAACCCGTCGCCGCATGCTTCCGCTGATTGGCGTTCTCGTCGTCGCCGCCGGATTTGCCCTGCGCCGCAATCCGCTTATCGTCGTCACGATTGCGGGCATCACGTCCGCGCTGCTCGCCGGCATGCCGCCCGCGCGCATCATCGACGCGTTCGGCTCCGGCTTTGCGAACAGCCGCTCGATCTCACTCGCGTTCATCGTCTTGCCCGTCGTCGGGCTCGCTGAGCGATACGGCCTCCAGCAGCGCGCGAAGCTCTTGATCGCGAAAGCGGCCGGCCTGACGGCAGGGCGTCTTCTCCTCGTTTACCTGTTCGTTCGCCAGCTCGCGTCGGCGCTCGGCCTGGCGAGCATCGGCGGCGTCGCGCAGATGGTGCGCCCGGTGATCTATCCGATGGCAGAGGGCGCCGTCATGCGCGCATACGGCGACGATTTGCCGGAGCGGGTCAGCGACGAAGTGAAGGCGCACTCGGCTGCGGCCGATACGATCGGGGTCTTCTTCGGTGAGGACGTCTTCGTCGCGGTCGGTGCGGTGTTGCTCATCACCTCGTACGTCGACGCGACGTATCACCTTACGCTCGACCCGTTGCAGATCGCGCTGTGGGCGATCCCGACGGCGATCGCGGCGTTCGTCATCCACGGCTTTCGGCTGCTGCGGCTCGACGGACGGCTGAAGGCGATGCTCGAAAGCGGCAGCGACCCTCGCGAGAAAAAAGCGTGATCACCGCCGAGTGGATCTTCTGGCTCGCGGGCGCGTTCTTCCTCGCGACCGGCGTGCAGATCGCCTTCGACCACTCGCATGCGCAACGCTGGACGAACTGCGCGTTCTGGTCGCTGCTCGGCCTTTCGTTCTTCTACGGCAGCTTCGTCTCGCTGCTTCCGCTGTGGCCGCTCGGTCTGGCGGTCATCGCCATGGCGCTCATCGCCGGCTTCGGCCTCACGTCGCCCGGCACGGTGAGTACTACGACCGAGGCCGAACGCGAAGAGGGTGCGCGCAGCAAAGGTGATCTGCTGTTCGCGCCGGCATTGACGATCCCGGTCGTGACGATCGCTTTTGCCGTCGGCATCAGCAAGATCGCGATCGGCGGCGTGCCGCTCCTCGCGAAAGGTCAGGCGACGCTCGTCGGACTGGGCGTTGCGGTCATCGTCGCGCTGATCGTCGGCGTCGTGCTGCTGAAGCCGAAGCAGCCGTTCGTCGCGCTGCGCGAGGGCCGTCGGCTGCTGGAATCGGTCGGCTGGGCGGTATTGCTGCCGCAAATGCTGACGGTGCTCGGCGGGCTGTTCACGCAGGCTGGCGTCGGCACCGCCGTCGGAGCGATCGCGCAGCACGTCGTACCCGAGCAGTCGAGAATGTTTGCAGTGATCGTCTACGCGCTCGGCATGGCATCGTTCACGATCATCATGGGCAACGCGTTCGCGGCCTTCCCGATCATGACCGCCGCCGTCGGATGGCCTGTCCTGGTGGAACGCTTCGGCGCACACCCGGCGCCGCTCTTCGCCATCGGGATGCTCGCCGGGTACTGCGGTACGCTCTGCACGCCGATGGCGGCGAACTTCAACCTCGTGCCGCCCGCGCTGCTCGAGATGAAAGACCGCTACCTTCAGATCAAGGTGCAGATACCGACGGCAATCGCGCTATTCGCCGTCAACGTCGCGTTGATGTTGGTCCTGCCGTTCTCGAATTTATAGGAAGATTCAAACAAAGATGTCGACTGACTTTCGAGATGGGAAGACGTTCCCTCGGCGAGGCCGAGAGGCGCTGGGCGAATCCCTATGGCTAGCCCGCGTTTTCGACAAGGCGCGCGCAAAAGCGAACCGCACGCAAGACGGCTACATCTATCCATGTCCGATGGACCGCGCGATGATGCGGCATTGGGGTATAGGCCCGAGCGATTTCACGACCGCGATCGGCACGCACTCAACCGACGACCAGATCCTTGCATGGCTATCCCAGCGTGTCACTCCCGATCGCATGCAGACGGCGAACGCGTGGATGCTACGTCAAACGGATTCCCTGGATCGACACGATGCGGAGGAAGGCGTGCCTGGCGCGATTGCGCCAAGATGGCCGTCGCGAGACGTAATCCGCGGACTTGCCGTCGCGGCGATAATATTGCTCGTCAGCTGGCTTGCCCGCGTGTGGCACCACTAGGTGATATCCTATCACGCCGCACGGCAACAATCGCTGCAATAATGAGTCGGCATCTCCACCGTCAGTTCATCGTCAAGCTAGCCATTCCGGATGCAGCTCAGTGCTATCGAAATGTCGGCTTACTTTGTAGCGCTCGGACACACCGTTCTCGGCAGCCTTTGCCGTTCTTGCCAACAACGCCGCACGTTCCTGCGGCGTCATTGGCGTGAAACTTTCGACGACGTCAAACGCCTGCTGCAGGACCGCCATGGAATCAATCCCCGTGATGGTCACGCTCACCGGCAGACTCATGGCGTAACGCAGACACTCCCGCGCGCTAACGGTCTCACTATCCAGAATAAAAGGATCGCCCATCGGTTTCATGCCGAGAACGCCCATCTGCTTGCTCACCGCGATGGGGAGCACCATCTGCTCGAAGCTATGATAGTGCGCGTCCATGACATTGAGAGGCATCTGGATCGTGTCGAAGCGGAAGCCGTGTTGGTCCGCAACGTCGAGCATGTGTTTGTGGATTTCGGGACTTTTGTGGCCGGTGAAGCCTATGTGGCGCAGCTTTCCCTGATCCCGCGCCCAGAGCATGGCTTCCAGCGCGCCGCCTGGGGCGAAGATGCGCTCCGGCTCTTCCATGCGAATCACTTCGTGGAACTGTAAAAGGTCAACGTGGTCCGTCTGAAGGCGCTGCAACGACTGTTCGAGCTGCGTCGTGGCGCCCTTGGCGCTGCGGCCATCGATCTTGGTCATCAGGAACGCCTTTTCACGGTAACCGTCGCGCAGAGCTTCGCCCATGCGCCGTTCGCTCTCGCCCTCGCCATAGTCCCAGCTATTGTCGAGGAAGTTTATGCCGTTATCCAGCGCTGTGCGCACGATGCGGATCGCGAGCTGTGGATCTTCTGGCTTGCTCAAATGGAAGCCGCCGACGCCGACGATTGAGACGCGCTCGCCGGTCCGGCCGAGGGCGCGGTACTTCATGCCTGATTCTCCTTCCCACGAGGGCTTCTTCAATTCCACGACTCAAACATCGTGGGTTGTGGTACAATGCCGAAAAAGAAACGCTAGAGGAGGTGACTGTTCATGATGCGCGTCGGTGTGGTCGGCCTTGGAAAGATGGGGAGTGCGATCGCGCGCAACTTGCTCGCGCGCGGATATCAAGTCTCGGTTTGGAACCGATCTCCCGGAGCAGTCGACGCTTTGGTGGGCAGCGGCGCGACCCCGCAACCCTCGATCGAGGAGCTAACAAAGGCGGTCGACGCCGTCATCATCAGTTTGTGGGGGGACGCAGCGGCACGCGATGTGACCTTGGACCGCGTAATTCCGGCGGCCCGCGTGCAACAGCTCATCATCGAAATGTCCACGCTCTCGCCGGCGATGTACGAAACGCTCGAGAGCGGGGCGAGCGCGCGCTCAGTAGAGTTTCTCGCCGCGCCGGTCCTCGGAAGCGTCAATTTAGCACAACAAGGCTCACTCACCGTTCTGGCCGGCGGCGGCCGGGCGACGTTCGAACGCGCACGGCCGCTCTTGGATTCACTCGGAACGACTGTGACATTCACGGGTTCCGCAAGCGCCAGCGGAGTTTTGAAACTCGCGAACAACACCATTATCGGCGTGGTCGCGGAGACGCTAGCCGAGTTGCTCCAACTGTGCGATCAGGGTGGAATCGATCACCGCCTTGCAGTGGAATCGGTGAGCGGCGCATTCGGACGGGTCGCGAGTTCGAAGACACAACAATTGCTTGATCGTGACAGCGAGCCACGCTTCTCGTTGAGCGCTCTGCTCAAGGATCTCCAGCTCGCACGCGACGCGGCGGAATCGTTGCACGTTTCCCTGTCGATGTTGGACTGCGTTCTACCGGCAGTTCAACGCGCTGCCGCAAGCGGTTTGGGGGATCGCGACTATATCGCCCTTGCCCTCGAACGCACTCCACCCGCCTCCGCAACGCCGCACGGCTGATCCATCCCGACTGTCACGCTGCCGTCTGCGAGAACCTTCGCTGAAGGCGTGTTGCCGAAATATTACTAGCCTATTGTTAAGTACTGTTCGGCGCGATGCGACCCCCGAGCAAAATGATAGTTTGTAAACACTAGACCAATAGGTACAGCGATCCGTCTGTCGAATTTGTAATGTTGCCATTGGTCGCGACGCGTCGGTATTGCTCGTGGCGAGCGGCTGTTTTTCGGATACGAGCCACTGTACTACGTCGCTCGTTAATTCACTCAAATTCGAAGGTGTATTTAATGCGTATTCTCACATCACCACATGCGCTGAGCGTAGTGGCGGCGATAGCGATGCTCGCCGGCTGCTCGAGCGGTTCGGCAATCGTGCCGAATGTTTCCAACCCCCAAAGCTCTATGCACACGACGATGGGACGGATCGCCTACACGGTGGGCCCGGCGATAAAGCGAGTGCCCCTTGGAGCAGCCGCCAAATTTGCAGTGCTGGCTGGGTCCACCGTTACTAATTCCGGTCCGACCATAGTGACCGGGGATCTCGGGGTGAGTCCGGGCACGGCGGTGGTAGGATTCCCGCCGGGAATTGTGAGGCGCGGTTCGATACACGCCGGTGATGGAGCCGCTGCACAGGCAAAACAAGATTTGACCGTCGCATACAACGACGCAGCCGGACGAATAAACCCGCACATGTTGCCCTCCGATATTGGCGGCATGACCCTCAAGCCCGGCCTGTATCGAGCACCTGTGTCGCTTGCGATCACTGGGAACGTCACGCTGGACGGTAAGGGCGACTCCGACAGCGTCTTTATCATTCAGGTGCCCTCCAAGCTGACGGTGTCGGTCAATAGCAGTGTCACGCTGATTGGTCGCGCCAGAGCGCGCAATATCTACTGGCAGGTTGGCACTTCGGCGACCCTCAAAAAGGCGTCGGTTTTCAAGGGGAACATTTTGGCGCACGCATCGATCTCTCTCGGAACCGGCGCGAGGGTGGCGGATGGGAGATTGTTGGCACGGACCGGCGCGGTAACAATGCTCGGCAATACTGTCACCGAACCCGACCCGTAAGGGGCTAAGCCCAGTCGGCGGGTTGTGGCTCGTCGACGACGAACCAAGCGTGCCCAACCGTCGCTCAAAGAGAGAGGGTATTCAATGCGTATTCCCACCCAACTTCAAACGCTGAGCTTCGCGGCGACGATAGCGTTGCTTGCTGGTTGCTCCGGCGGTGGTACTTATGCGATTGCGCCGAAGCCCGCATCACAGCAAGGCGGCGCGCATTTCCTGATGGGCCGCGTGCCGAGCGTTCTCAGCCCGATTGGCCAGCTCAAGATCAGTAATCAAACCAGCCATCGATTCGTGGGCCACGATTCCTGCCCCGCCAGTGGACCCCTCAAGTACATGTCCGATTTCAACAACAGCGTCATCAACATCTACGCGGGCAAATTCGCAGGCCAAGCACCTTGCGGCCAGATAACGTCGGGGATCTCTTTCCCGGACGGTCTGTACGTGAAGACCACCACCCACGATCTCTACGTGGCAAATGAAGGCGGCTTCAACATCTTGGTGTTTCACAGAGGACAGACGACGGCTTACAACAGCTATGCTGATCCCGGCGTCCAATTCCCAGTCGACGTCACGTTAGCCAAAGACGGTACTGTCATCGCCAGCAACATCCTCCAGCCGAGCGGCGCCGAAGCGGGCTCCCTCTCAACGTGGATTGAGGGACCGAACGGCGGCACATTTGTCGGTAATTTCCCGATGACAAATGACACCGAAGGCTTGTTCGTCACCGTCCAAAAAAACGGCACCGTCTATTTCGATGACCTCGATGTCAACGGCAGCGGGGCCCTCTGGTCTCTGTCGTGCCCAGCCGGCGCGTGCGGCGCCCAGACGCAAGTAGCGGGCGTATCGTTCGGAGGCGGCGGCGGCCTGGGATCCGATGCCACGGAGGATCTTCTGGCGAACGACCAGACCAATGTCACGGCCGATACCTTCGAACTGCCCAACCCATCACCGGCGACCTTCCCCCTTACCGGCGAGCCAGTCGGCATGGTCATAAACAAGTTGGACCATCACTGGTTCATCGCTGACGCCGTCAACAACGACGCCGGCGAATACCTATACCCAAGCGGCACCCTGGTCGGGACCGTACCGGGCAATTCGGGTGGTCTGCCGATCGGCGTCGCCGTGGACCCCGGTCATACGTTGAAGTAAACTAAAAACGGCCGCCGATATTTCCAACCACATGCGGGGTGCGCGCTACGGCGTGCGCCCTGCCTTTATGTGCGGGCAAGGCATTGGGGCTGGATTTCACGGAGGACCGAAAACCGATTAGAACACCGTTTGCACGCCCATGCGGAATCCGACGCCGATAACGCGCGCGGGAATCTTGGCAACTTTATTTTGTTGGAGCTGTTCAAGATGCGGTTTACGGTTCGCTTGCGACCTCGAGCGCGGCGGTCGTGAACGCACGGTGCCGCAGCGGTGTCTGGATGGATAGATTCGTGACACAACAGGGCTTCGACGACTTCGAGCACCTCATGCGGGGGAATCAACGCGTGGTATATCAGATCGCGTACAGCGTGCTCGGCAATGCGGATGACGCGGAAGACGTCACGCAGGACGCCTTCGTGCGCGCGTACTCGAAACTGACGACTCTGCGCGAGCCGGAAAGATTCCGGGCATGGATCTGCCAGATCGTCCGGCGCCTCGCACTCAATCACATGCGCTCCCAGAAGCGGGCGCGACGACGTGAAGAGCTTGCTTCGAGCGATGCGGCGCCGGCCGCCAACATGGAAACATCGGTAGAAAATCGCGAATTCCAAGCAAGGATACGATTTGAAATCGAACGGTTGCCTGAGAAGTTGCGCGAGGTGTTGCTCCTGTGCGCGATCCAGGGCCTAGAAGCGAGCGTAGTTGGTGAGATGCTGCGCATCCCCGAGGGGACCGTTCGTTCCCGTCTCCATTTAGCACGCAAGCAACTTCTGCGAGCGTTGTCGACATGAATCGCTGCACCGCGCTGAGCGAGGAGCTCACCGACGTCGGGCTAGGACGGCGGGCAAGCGAAGCGTTGACGAGCCATCTTGCGGATTGCCCATCGTGTGCCGCGGAGCTGGAGCGGCGGCGCGCGCTCGCCCTACGCATGGACGCAGCGGTGAGCGGGCTGGTCGGCTCGCAGCCGCCGGCTTGGTTGATCGAAAGCATCGCCGCGAGGGCTCGAAGCGCGCAGCCACCGCGTGTGTTGAACGGAACATGGCCGGATACGGCCGTGGTTAGTGCACTCGCTGCAAGTGTCATCGCCGTGATCATCGGACTTCGCGCGATGCTGCCGACTGCGATGCAGCACGACAGCGCCGCGCTCTCCGCGTGGCGTTCCCCGACCGCCGCGCTGATGGAGCCGCGTGGCAGCGTGCTTTCCGCACCCCTTCACGATTTCTGGTTCGACGTCGAGCCGAGTCCCTCTCGTTCTAAACCCACGCCTGGAGAATCACATGCGACATAAGATCATCATCACCGTGCTCGCGCTCTGGCTCTGCGCTGCAAGCGCCGTCCATGCGCAGGAGCCGCCAGGCCACGATCCGATCGGCGACGCGCTGATACCGCCCGACATCGTGATGGCGCACCAGCAAGCGTTGGGTTTGAGCGACGCGCAGAGGAGCGCGATTCAAGCCGATGCAGAAAATGCGCAGCAACACTTTGAAAGCGCACAATGGCAGCTGGCGGCAGCCACTGAGAAACTTGCGGCGATGCTCAAGCAGAGTCACGTCGACCAAACAAAGGCGCTGGCCCAACTCGATGCGGTGCTCAACCTCGAGCGCGTGATCAAGCACACGCAGCTCACGTTGATGATCGAAGTCAAGAACGAATTGACTCCGGAACAGCAGGTGCAGGCGCGGCAATTCATAGGGGGTGGAACGAAATGACGACGGCCGGATACGATGCGAGCCGCCGGTCCGCGCTCGCGCTTGCTGCCGCATTGATGATGAGTAGTTGCGCGGCAGGCAACGGTTCGGCGGGCGCGCCGACTGCCGCGCTCAGCCAGTCGCGTGCGCCACTCTCATCATCGGCGGCGATTTGGTTTCATCCCGAGCCGAGTGCCGCGGATTGGCCCGGTCAGCCTTCTGGTCGGGGTTCGACGGATTATCGAGAACTGTTCCAGCCGGACGCTCCGTGGACGAACGCCGCGGCGCACACGAAGGTGTTCGGGCTGTACGCGGGATGGATCACCGCCGTCCCCGATCAGTTGCTGCAGCACGCCGTCTCGTTCATCAAAGCGCACGACATGGGAATAGAGATCGAAGCGCCGGCGCTTCAGGCGACTGCGACATGCGGTTCGGGCGTCGAAGGGTACGTGCGTGGGGGATGTCGCTCCGCAATTTCACGCTCGATTACTTGCTTCGGCTGAAAGCGCTTGGCGCGCCTGCGCCGTTCATCAAGGTCGATGAGCCATACTACTTCGGCAACGTCGTCACCGATCCGCGGGCCTGCCATTGGCCTATACCGCAAGTGGCCGTCGATGTCGGGGCGTACGCGCGGCTCGTAAAGACTGTCTACCCGGCTGCCGTAGTCGGCGACGTCGAGCCTATCATTGCAAACGCGTATGCGCCGGACGTCGTGACCGCGATCGGGCGGTGGCATGACACATATCGAGCAGTCACCGGCGCGCCGTTCCCGTTCTTTTTCGCGGATATGGATTTCAGCAATGGCGCGTGGCCGACGATCGTCAAGCTGATCGAGGACAGAACGCGGCAGCGCGGTATGCAGTTCGGTATCATCTACATCGGCGACTGGGCGGACGAGTCCGATGCAGAGTGGGCCGCCAAAGTCGTGGCACGGTTTGAGATCTATCAAGGTGAGAGTGGCGGCCGACCCGACTACGTGCTATTCCAGTCCTGGGAGCCGCACCCGAAGTACTGCCTCCCGGAAAGCGATTGGACCACGTGCACCGGCGTTATCGATAGCTACGTCCGCGCGACTGCGCAATCGAAGCGTTGACTGGCGCCGGCGCTCGTCCTCAATCGAGCGTAGAATCTCTAAAGTGAACCCAGCGCTACGCCGTACGCGTAGTTGCCTTTGTCGATAAGATTTGTGATTGTGCTTGCTCCCGGCGCGACTTCTGCGACGCCCGTGACGCCCGTCCGTTGGTCGAGTACGGCGGCGTACAACGTGCCGTCGGCTGCGACCGTGATGAAGTTTATCTGCGGCCCGAGTTGAAACATTCGGGAAGGCGTTGTCGAGCCTGGTGCGTAGATCGCAACGGTGCCGGGGTCGTTGGGGGTGCCGGCGGTGTACAGATTTCCCGCGCCGTCTATGGCGATGGCTGGGCCGCCCGCACCTTTGAGGCCAAGGTCGACCGGCTGCGACGAACCGGGCGCGATGCTGAAGACATGAACGGCGTTGGTTTCCGGAGCGAGCGTCGCGACAAGCAGGTCGCCGTTAGCGTCGAAGGCCATGCCGCCGGGATCCAGAGCATAGGCGGGATCGGGCAGTGTTATCGTACGCTCGGGCGCAGACTGGCCACGTCCATAGACAACGACGACCCCCGTGATTGTTTCCTGCGCGTCGTTGACGTAGACGGTGCCGTCGCGTCCGACGGCGACGGCGGTGGGCGCGGTCAAACCGTTCCTGATCACACGGTTCGGCGATGTCTTGCCGAGCTTGTACTCGGTCAGGTTACCGGCCCGGCCATTGACGCCATTGACGACGTAGAGAGTGCCTTTCCGGTCGACCCACATTCCCTCCGGCCGCGTGGTACCGTCGGTGATCGTTTCAAGTGGTTGCGGGTTGCTCCTATGGATGCCCGCCGGGTATAAGGTGACGTTGCTAAGGAGGTTGGAGACGTAAAGCACGTTCTTGGCGTTGTCGGGTTGGCTGGGGTCTGCATTTGAAAACGATGATCCTGGCACGATTATTTGTGGCGCGATCGACGTCGCGCTCATGCCGCCGCATCCGGCGAGCATCATACCAAGCGCAATCATAGCGTAGCGCTTGTAGCCCTCAATATCAATCATTTCATCCTTCCTTTCATGAAAGGAAGTCTCGCTTTCGCGAAGCCCAGACGATACAATCGTACATATTGACCATGAAAATCGACTGAATAATAGCGATTGCATCTCTATAGCGTCATCGGCGCAATCGGCTCGATCTCGGGCCGCTCGCCACCGATCACGTCAGCGCTGAGCACCCATGCCGAGGCTTCGTGCTTGAGAAATGCGCCGGCAATCGTGTCGCTGGCGAAGCGGGGGAAGAGCATGCGCCAGCTCAACAGACCCAGCATCAACTGCTGCAGCGGTGCGTCCTCGAGCGTGCTGCCCAGATTGAACTCGTTCTTGCTCCAATCAGGACGCGCCGAACCGAACGGCATCAAACGCGCTTCCAGATCTCCCGTCAACCGCCTGAGCTGCTCGAAGCGCTGAACTTCATCGGGATACTGCGTCTCCCATGATTGCAGCGCCGGGTTCTCCTCGATGGAATGGCGCACGGTGCGCAACGTCACGAAGAGCGCCCGGCTTGAGTCTTGCGCGCAGTTATTCGCCGGTCCCACATACGTGGCTCCCGTTCCGTCTCCTATCCTATAGCGGGCACTCATCGACTCAAGCTGCAAGACGAGCATGTCAAGCACCGAAGCACGTTCCGTGGGTCCAAGCTGAAACTCCGACGTGAACGAATCGTGCCGCAGTAGGATATCGCAAGTCGGACGCACGCCCGCCCAGCCGAACTGACGGTCGCCCATGTAGCGCGACCAATGCAGCGTCCCCGCGATGAGGCCATCGGTGTTGTGCGAATAGACCTGGTGGTAGAGGATGTCGAAGCGCGGTTCCTCGGCGAGTGGATCGTGCACGATGTGCGCCTCTCCGAATGCGAAATGGCCGAAATAGACTGGGCCGGCGGCGGCGGCCTCGCGCTGTTGACCGCCGATGCCGCCGTACGTGTGGATCACGAGCGCCGAATCGCCTTCTCGCCAAACGTTCGCTGGGACAGCAGCTCTGTCGCCGCCCGCCAGGAATGTCGAGCGTATCGTCCCCTTGCGCGCGACGATATCGCCCCAAGCTTGTTGGCGAACGAACCGCCACGCTGCATCGCGGCCCGTCACGGTTTCATTTGGTTGCGCTCGCAGCAACGCGCGCGGCCCGAGCGACTGCACGACGAAGGCGCCGTGTGCATCCGGCGCGCCATACACGTACCAGCCGTCGGGGTTGAGCGGTGACTGCTCGATCGCGCGCAACGAAGAGGGCGGGCGTTTTTCCGTATCGGCGACTGCGGGCGGCACGCTCACGATCTCTTCGGGTCCGTCGAACGTTCGCAAGGTTCGATTGAAATGCGCAACACGGTAACGGCCTTCGCCGGCGGGTTCGACGAACCGGATCAGGCCGTAGTAGCGGCCGGTGATCTGCGCCGGCTCGCGCGCGATGCGCAACACCGTGCCGCCGCTTTCGCCGGCCACGTCGACCGGTCCGATCAGCGCAACGATCACGTCGTCGGTCGGCCGCGACCCCGCGAGCGATTCGAGCGGGCCGACGAGCGGCCAGTGATTGAGCCTGACAGGCTCGATCCAACCGCTGTGCCGCAGCGAATAGTCGGCGTCGGCGCTGAAGAAGACGTCGCGCGTGACTGCGCGCACGCGTCGCTGCACGTCCTCATCGTCCGCCCAGCGCAACTTCACCGTCGTGCCAACCAACGAGCGGTACGCATCGCTTGCATGGTGGACCTCGAACCAAACGCTGCTCGCCTCGTCACGTTCTTCGCGTTTTGGCAAGATGAGCCGGCCCATCCAATCGGCGATGGGAAGGTAGCGGCTCGAGTCGACCGTGCTTCCGCGCGGATAGTAGTCGGGCCGATTCCACGGTGCTTGAACATACAATCCATAGTTGCTCGGGCGCATGGCCTCGCGCGGGCCCGTGGATTGTAGGCGGCCACGCAGAACCTCGCCGACGGCGGCGATGGTATGCTGAAGGTTGGTTTTACCATCCGGCAGCATGGCTGCAGGATCGAACATCCCGCCAGGCACTTGATGTCCGACCGGTCCGAGCGAGATGCGCGAGATGCGGCCAAGCCGCAACGCTCGATTCCAATACGTCAGCCAGAAGATCCGCCATCGCGACCAGAAGAAAATGGGTCCGAGCCGCTCAACGCCGTCCTTGTCGCCGACCAAGTGGTAGAGGTGCTCGAGATCGAGCACGCGAGCACTTCCGCTGATCACGCCGCCGAGCGAGATGACGTCGATCGGCGCCTCCAGTGCACGCTTGAGGAATCCCGCTGCCGCGGCAGACATCTGTCCGCCTCCGCTATATCCGATCAACGTGACCGGGATGCCGCTGCCCGGCCGGTAGCCGTTGGCGATGAGACCGTCGTAGAGCACCTTCGCGATTCCGTAGTTGTAAATCGGCCCGTAGCGCGAGTCGGCCGAAACGGCCACGATCATGACGTTGCGGATATTGACGAGCATCCCTAAAACGCTCGACGGCTTCGCAAAACGGATCTTGTCGATAAAATCCCAGAACCACGCGAGTATGGGGTCATCATCCAGCGGACGGTTGAGCACCGAATACACCATCAGGCCGCGGATCAGCCGCATGCGCGCCGGCAGCGTCGGTGCGAAGGCATCTAGGAACGTCTCAACATCGGGCGTGTACTTCCCGCTCGACTGTCCGATGCCGTCAAGATAGACGACGAAGCGCGAAAACTTGCCGTCTCCGCGACTATCGAGATTCCGGCGCGCCTCGGGTGTGGGCTTGATCTCGTCGCCGTACCAGCCAGCCCACCAGCCGAGCGTCTCAAGCGGCGCCAGCAGCCCCGCAGCGATGACCGCGATGAGGACGATCCAAGCAAGTTCGAACGGCCAGCGCAACCACGCTGAAAGCTGCGCTTGCGATGTGATAAGCGATTTGTGCACCGGAGCGACCACAACCGCAACGAGCACGATGATCGCGAGCACGCCCAGAATCGCTAGGATGCTCTTCCAGTCGAATCCTTGCACGAGTGGGCCTTTGTGCGCCTCGGCGAGAATCGGTTTTCCGGTGCTTATTTCAGGTGCAGCGGCAACGCCCGGCTGTGCGTCTGCGCTTTTTTCGGGCGCAGCTGTTCCGTTGGCGGCAGCGGGCGGCGGCGTTTCCGCGCGCTCGATAGCGTCTTGCTCGTCAGTATCTAGTTGCACCCCCGCTACGATATCCATGAGGTGCGCGCCCAGCGTTGCGATCGACTTGCCAAACGTCTGCTGCGCGATGACGACGACAAGCCACCCAACGCCGACGAGCACAAACCCGGCGGAGAGCGATGTGTGTTCAACCGCAGCCACCCCGACGACGACCACCAAGAGGAACCACGTGCGCAACGCCCACGAGATGATGATGCCGACGTACGGTATGGATTCGAGAAATGAGAACAGTATCGGCGCGTAGCTCAGCGCCATGACGATCCACAACGTGCCAAGGGACGCTCGCCCCTCGCCGAAGAGCCAGGCGACCGCCCACGTCGAGAGCGTCAAGAACGCATAGCCGAACGCAAACAGAATGGCGCTGATCACGATGCTGCAGACGAACCGGGCGGGTTTCACCTGGTTGGAGAACAGGACAATGCTCTGGCCCAACGCCGTCGACAAACCCGCGGTCAGCACGATCACGAGAGCGATCAGAGGCGCGTGCTTTAACCCAACGCTTGCGACAAAGGCGTGACTACTTAGCGCTAAGACGCCGCCGAGCGTGTGCAAAAGGTCGGGTGCGATTGTCTGTTCGATTATTTGTGGATCCTATCGGCGGAAGCGGCCATTTGACGGGGATTTGCGGCGTTCCCGGGTCGCCCCAAGACTTCGGCGGCCGTGAGCCAATTGACCTAATCTAACGGCACGCGGTAATGCTGCCAAGGTAACGCAGATTCTACGACATAATCACATCCGTCCAGGAATGCAGTTGCTAGCCGAAGCCTCCATAACTACGTGCTCGGAGTTGAACGGAGTATCGAGATGCATTCACTTACACAACTTAGATTCTTGAGCGTCGCGGTGGCAATCGCGGTGCTTGCCGGTTGCTCCAACGGATCTGCGGTCGCGCCGAATTTGCCGCAACAAGACGGCAACCATCCGCTTTTGAGAAATGCGCCGTCGGTTTTCAACGCAATGGACATGCTCAAAGCCAAGTCCAACGCTGGACAACATTTCATAAGTTTCGACGTGTGCCCCGCGCAGGGACCCATCAAGTACGTTTCCGACTACAACAGCGATGTGATAAGGATTTACGTCGGGAAATTCGCAGGTCAAAGCCCGTGCGGCCAGATAACGTCAAGACTCTTGGGGCCTGTCGGCGTGTACGTGAAGATCAGCAACCACGACCTCTATGTTGCAAACATTTATGGTCAAAACATCTTGGTATTTCATAGGGGTCAGACGGCGCCGTATAACGTCTATAGCGATCCCACGGACCAGATACCCATCGATGTCACCGTGGCGAACGACGGTACCGTCCTTGCAAGCAACCAGTCACAGATGAGCGGCGGTGAATACGGATCCATTTCCACGTGGATCGGAGGACCAAATGGCGGCACGTTCGTCGGCAATTTCCCGATTGCTGACAATTCAATCGGCGCCTATATCACGGATGGACCGAACGGCAAAGTGTACTACGACGGCCTTGATCGCATCACTTTTGATGGCGCGCTGTGGTCGCGTTCATGTCCGAGAGGGGCATGCGGACCCCAGACCCAGGTGATGGGCGTGTCCTTCAAGACTGAGCCGGCCGGCCTGGCATTCGACAACGCCGGCGAATTGCTGGTGAACGACACAAAAAATCAGACACTGGATATTTTCAAACTTCCCAATCCAAGTTATCAACAGATCGCCGTGGCTGGATGGCCTGTGGGACTGGCCATCAATCCGTTGGACCATCATTTGTTCATCGCCGACACGCAAAATAACGACGCCGCCGAGTACTTGTATCCGAGTGGTAAGCTCGTCGGGACGGTTCCAGGCGTCCGCTTCGGATTAGCGGTGGGCATAGCCGTCGATCCATAGTAAGTTTGGGGAAAGAAACCAATGACCGCTCGTCGCTTGACATCCGGCCCACCCTCGTGTTAGAAATGTAGCAACGGAGTGGCAACGGCCGTGAGCTAATCGCTCGAAGGGTTCCAAAATAGAAGAAAAGCTGTTTTGGAGCCGGGCCGATCGCCCGGCTCTTTTTCTATCGGAGCTAAGTGTGAAACGGCTACATTTTATTTTCAACGTATGCGCGTCCGCGATTTACGGGGTGCTCGCTCAGGTTACGCCCACCGCGGCAGCCGCAAGCGTTCGTCATCGCAAGACGTGGGCTAAGCATGTAGAGACTCTCTCCTTGGAGTCGGGCCGGCGCTATGAACACTGGATACAGATGAGGATCTGTCACGGTGAATACGACCATTTGAAATCCTCAGGAGAAGCGTTGAAACGCCGCGAACGGTGCGCCAATATTTGTGGCACTTGTCGTTATCTGCATTCGCTCGCGGTCTGGCCCGATCCGAACTATCGTCAGCCTTCGCAAATCGTGCTAGCGGCGCTTGAAGATCAGTCTTACTATGATTGAGGCTGGGTGAGACGACACCGAACGAGGAATCAAGACCCCGCAAGTATCTAGGCCTGCGCTACGAACTCTTTGGCCGCCTAGTGTGGTGCGTTCGCACGAAATAAGTGTCCGACGGCCCAACCGCCCACGGTGTCCAAAATCAACGGCGATGTGATGAACGCGGGCAGTGTCGCCCATCCTGTGTCGAGACCGGATGCGTCCGGCAACAAAGAGTGGCTGATGCCCGGAAACAGCCGCACGGTCACGTCGCGATTGCCATTGGAGCGCATCGCTGTCGCCAGCCGCTCTGCCGATCGAACCGGCACGTCGAGATCGGTGCTTCCCTGCACGATTAGCGTCGGGCAGCGCACGCGACGCGCATAACTGAGCGGGTCGATGCTCATGAACGACTTCTCGTGCGGATCGAGCGGCTCCGCGAGCTGGCGTTCGATCTCTTTCTCCTTGCCGGCCGGCGCCACCGATGGATCGTTGTCTACCCTCGCCGCGATCTGGAAGCGTGCGAGATCGGGTCCCGCGACGCCTGGACCAGCGAGTGTGATCACCGCTGCGATCGATGGGTCATCCGCGGCGACCATCGGGGCGATCAGGCCGCCTTCGCTGTAGCCGACAAGCGCGATTCGACTCGGGTCGATGCCGGGCTGCGCTTCTAGCCAGCGCACTTCCGCGCGAACGTCGTCCACTTTGTCAAACGTGGTCCACGTCTCGTTGTCGCCGGTCGACTTGCCGACTCCACGATCGTCGACTCGCAACACGGCGATGCCCGCTCGCGTGAGTGCATCGGCGATATCGCGCAGCGGCATCCACGGAGGTTGGCCGTTGTTGCGTTCGTGCGGCGAAAGGCCTGTGATGACGACCACCGCGGGGACCTGCATTGCGTGCAGCGGTTTCGTGAGCGTGCCCGCGAGCACGGCGCCGCCGGATGCGCGAATTGCGACGTCGACGGCATCGTACGCGCGGTCGGGCGGCGCACCGTAAGGCGACCACAATGGGTAAGCGCTTTCCGGGAACCCCAACCGGCGCTCGATGGTGACTCCAAAGTCCGGCAGACTAGCGGAGATCACGCAACCGTTCGTGTCGGTGAGGACTTGATACGTCTTGGAATGGTAACCGACGGTCCAATCGGTGGAGTCGATGCGTCGAATCGCTATGTCACCCACAGCATCGGTGAATAGCGACCCAGCGTGAACTTTTGTCACGGCTCGGTCGAGGACTCGCGCTCGGGCAACGGCTTGCTGCAACGAACTTGGAACCATGTCCGACCAGTATATGGTTGCTTTGTCGAACGTGTGGACCTTTGGAACCGAAGCCGGCATTCCGGCCATGGCGAATGAAGTCGACGCGCGAACGACCGTTTCGTCGCCGCG
The DNA here is from genome assembly GCA_036511855.1 of Candidatus Eremiobacteraceae bacterium. NCBI lineage: Bacteria > Bacillati > Vulcanimicrobiota > Vulcanimicrobiia > Candidatus Eremiobacterales > Candidatus Eremiobacteraceae > Candidatus Eremiobacteraceae bacterium. Next base: position 79,434 of record DATCBN010000107.1, read on the forward strand.
GATGCTGAGCGTAGAATCGATGATGGCAGATTGCGTCAGCTCGCTGCGAGTGTGAACATGAGTCTGCGACTGCTCGAACCAATCGACGCCGGTGAGTACGCCTTGCTCGGACGTGAGGAACGCAGCCTGCGGGCATGGGCCCGTGGTGATGGCCAAGGTAGCGGATGTCAGAGTGGCATAGACGAGAATGAACGCGCAGACGATTTTCATGGCCGCCGTTTCCTTTCGCGGCCCCGTTGATGCAGCGGCGCGAAGACGAGAGTGAGACCGTAGAGCTGACCGGGTCCCTTTGGCTGCGAGACGCTGGTCAGCAGGCGCTGAATCGAGCGGGCGACCTTCGCAACATTGGCAGGCGTTAACCAACCCGTAGTGCGGAGCGCCCAGAGATCGCGATCCGGCCCTGAGGCGACGACGTCAGCACGTCTGATGGATCGCCCATAATCGCGGATGCCCATGCGCATCATCGAACTCACGATCGCCGAAGCCGCCTTTTCCCTCGCGGGACTCCGCGGGTCGAGGCGCAGCTCGAGCTGAGGGGCGACCGCTCGATATGCGGATTCCTGACGGCGACCCTTTTGCGCGAAGCCGGTGCGCACGATCAAGCCGACGCGCAGCAAAGCGCGGACGTGGTAGTAGAGCGCGTCGGGTGGTCTGCCGAGCGCTGCAGCCAATTCCGCGACCGAGACCGTCCCCAGCCGAGGAAGCACGTCGACGATCTCTTGCCGGACTCCGGAGGCGAGCGCCGCCAGTTGCGGTTTATTTTCGACGAAGTGTTTTTCAGTTTTGCTCATAAACGCCATGCTAGCACTTCGTTGAAATTATGTCAAATATTTCAACAGCGGTGGGAATGGTGGCGTCTGAGCGGGCCGGAATTCCTGAACGGCGATCCACATCGGAAACAATTCGATGTCGATTCTGATCTTTGCAAAGGGGGCGACCTGGTTTCTTGGTTACGCAGGCCCCACGACGATTGGCGGCCCGTCGGGCAATCCCCATTCCGCCCACGAGCCGTCGTAGAGCGCCGAGCCGCGGACGCCGAGACGATAAAGGGCGAACGTCAAAACGCTCGCCGATACGCCGGAGCCGCACATCGTGACGATCGGCCGTTCAAGGTCCACGCCCGCGCCGGAGAAGGAGCGGCGCAAGTCTGAGAGAGGCTTCATCGCGCCGGTCGCGGGTTCGATCAGGTCTCCATAGGGGACGTTGCGGCTTCCACGTATGTGCCCCGAGCGGCGGCCCGGCCAAGGCTCCGCAGCGGTTCCTTCGAACCGGTCGCGCGCGCGCGCATCGAGAACCTGTTCGGCGCGTGAGTCGATATTCGCGAGCACTTGCTGTCTGTTCCGCACGAAAGCGCCATCGAACGCCGCGGCGAATCGTCCGGGCTGCGCTCTGACAATTCCGGATTCCGTCGGGCGACCTTCCAATACCCATTTTTTCAGGCCGCCGTCGAGCACCGCCGCCTTATCGTGGCCGAAACTCAAGAACATCCACCATGCGCGCGGCGCGGCCAGCCAACTCCCCGAGTCGTAGACGACGACGAGATCATCATCGGAGATTCCGAGCGCTGCGACATCGCGGGCGAATTGCTCCGCAGCGGGATACATGTGCGGCAGCGGGCTCCCGTGGTCCGAGACGGCGTCGACATCGAAAAACGCGGCACCGGGGATATGACTCTTGAGATATTCCTCGCTCGGGCGCGGCGTTGCCCCAGGCATTTTGAACGAGGCATCGATGACACGCACGTGCGGGTCTGCGAGATGTCCGACTAGCCAATCGGTTGAGACGAGCGGATCTTCGTTGGTGCTCATTGGTAGAACGGGGATTCAAAAGGAATGCAGACGATGCCTCGCGTCTTTTCGAGCTTAGTAGTGAAATACGTCGGCGATGGTCAACCCATGTCGTCGATCTATCATAAGCGATAGTCGCGAGATAAGAGGTGATTCATGGGCGCGACGTCCTCGAGTGTTAGCTCGCTCGCAAAACAGCTCTCGATGTACCAGAGCGCTTTGCCGACAGGATTCAAGGTAAGCTCACGAGGCACGCGGCCATTGTAACCTGGGTTGCTTTGCCGCGCTTGACCGGAATTGCTGCGCCATGACTTTCGGATCGCGCAATTTGACACTCAATTGTTCGGGTCCCTGCGCGGCCTATGAATGCGGAAGGTCACCGATTTGGTGACCTTTCGTTTGTTCATGAGCCGGGTTAAGTTCATCGCGCGAGTTCATCCATCTATAGCACCCCTCGAAATTCACGCCATTCCGAAGGGAATGTGAATGAGGCGCCGCGGTCGCGGCCCGGCAAATCGTCGCATTGCTTCTTGAGCTCTGCTAGTGTCTGTGAGGTCATGTTTTGCAACATGACTTGAGCGCATGAGTGGCACACTTCCGAGGTCGTCGATTTCGTGCGACGGGGAAGTGGTTCGCTACATACAGGACATCTCATAGTGGGTTCCCGCAATCGTTCAAGCTGCCGATGTAGAATCGGAACCTATGTGGTTCGACAACCTCCTATGCACACCGCTAAATCGAATTGTTAGCCGTTGCGATTTAGCACCTGGACAGTACGTCGTATTTACGCTTTGATGAAGGCCAGCGCCGCCGCTAGGACAGTCTCGTAAAGCTCTACTGGCACGCACGAGTTGTCGCCCTTAATGTCGCATTTGACGGGGGATTCGGGACCGGCTGGCGGCACTGCCGATTGCGGATCGTAGACCTTCATCCTTACCGTTATCCCCAAGCCGGCCGGATCGTTTTCCAAATCGTGCACATTTCCGGCGAAGTGGAGCATGATCGTCTTGCCGGCCATCGTGAATTCGAAACGCTGGCCGCGGGTCTGGGCATGCGGATCGCCGTTCGATTGAAAATAACCACCGAAGCGCTTGTCCGACGCAAAGGTGTCGACGAGTGCTTGCACGCAATCGCGCGCCGCATTGATCTCGCGATTGATCTTGTCTTGATACGCGTCTGACTCTTTTTTGCGTTCGGCTTCCTGTTCGGCAACGGCGCTATTGACGACGTCTTCGAATTCGCTCACCATTGGCTCCAATCACGCGCCGGACTCGCGTCCGACCCACTATCATCTTTCGGCTTGCCGCAATTCGTCCCCCACGTTTTGCCTGCTAAGCGTAAGAACGAATAAGCGGTATCAGTACCGCGCGTATCGTAAGTCAGGGGATGACATCAATCGAAACCGAGCGCCTCGTTCTGCGCCGCCACGAGCGTGGCGACCTCGACGCGTGCGCGCAGATGTGGGCCGATCCGATCGTCACCCGGCACATCGGCGGCAAAATTTTCTCAAGGTATGAGACCTGGCGAAAGATGATGGTCTACGCCGGCCTCTGGACTCTCTTGGGCTATGGCTATTGGGCCGTGGAGGAGAGGTCAACGGGCAGGTTTATCGGAGAACTCGGATTCGCCGATTTCAAACGCGAAATGGAGCCGCCGCTGGATGGCGTACCCGAGCTCGGCTGGGCGTTGGTGTCATCGGCGCACGGCAAAGGTTATGCGACGGAGGCCGTGCGAGCGGCCGTTGCGTGGGGCGACGCGAACTTGGAATCTCGTAGGACGGTTTGCATGATCGATCCGGACAATCTGCCCTCGGTTCGCGTCGCGCAGAAATGCGGATATCGTGAATACCTTCGCATTGACTACGGGGGAGGGCCGACCGTGCTCTTCGAGCGCATCACGGCTTGAGATATCTCCCAAAGAAGGCGGCCGCCGCCTGATCGACGTCCAGCCACGACTGCCAGCGCAAGAAGCCGTGAATCTCGTTCGGAATGACCTTTTCTTCGTACGGAACATGCGCGATGCGCAGACGTTGCACGAGATCCACCATCTGCTGGAACTCCACATTGCGGTCGTCATCGCCTTGCATCAATAGTACAGGCGACTTCCACGTGGAGATGTACGCGTCAGGCGATGAGAGCCATGCTTCGCGCAGGTACGCCTGCACGTTTGGCTGCTGGTAGCGCTTCGCCGGAGCGAGAGACGAGAAATCCCACATCGACATGTCGTGCACACCGTGCGTGTCGACGCCGACCTTGAAGATGTTCGAGTTCTTTGCGAGCGCCATCGCCGTCAAGAATCCGCCGTACGATCCTCCATAGATGCCGATGCGCTGCGAATCCACCTGCGGATCGCGCTGCAGATATTGCGCCGCGGCGAGGACATCTTTGTACTCAGAGGCACCGAGCGGTCCTGCGTGAGCGGGGTACTGAAAATCGTGGCCGTAGCCGATGCCGAGACGGTAGTTCACCGACAATACGACGTAGCCGAGGCTAGCCAAGTATTGATTCGTGCCGTAGCCGTAATCGTAGTAGTCGAAGTAATGCCACGTGAGCAGCATCTGTCGCGACGGGCCGCCGTGCACGAAGATCACGGCGGGCTTCTTCGCCGCTCCGCCATCCGCGTTGAAAATCGTGCCTTGAATGCTCAGGCCGTCGCTTGCCTGAAATGAGACGAGTTTGGGAGTCACGAGGTCGGCAGCGGGGAAGTCGCTCGGGATTTGATCGGCGTTGAGTTTTCGGCCGTCGTAGGCGATGGTGAATGGTTCGCGCGCTCCAGCATTGACGTATGCCGCGCCATCGGCAGTGGCTGCGGGCCACCACTGACTGTCAAGGCCGCTTGTGAACGGAGTCGCTGCCCCGCCCGTCGCGCTCACGCGGAAAATGTGCCGGCGCGCGATGTCCCCCGGCGTCGAGCCGCTGTTCGCCGTGTAGTATATAGAAGTAAGATCCGGCGAAACGGATGTGTCTTCGACCATAAACGTGCCCGGTGTAAGTGGCCGCGCTGTTCCGCCATCCGCGGAGACTTCGTAAAGCAGAGGCCAATTCGACTGCTCGGAGATGAAGACGAGATTGCCGCCCTTCACCCAATTCAATTGGGGCCCGTTGATGCCGGGGAGTGAATCTCGGCCCGAGGCGCCGCTGTGCCACGCTTCGTGTCCCTGTGCATCCACGACGTTCGCAACCCAGATAGCCCACGGCTGCGGCTGATCTTGCAATAGGTTTGGCGGCGGACCGCCAGCGCCGGGAATTCGAATGAACGCGATGCGCGTGCCGTCCGGCGACCAGCGCGGCGAGAAGTCTTGGGACGTTGATGGGGTTAGAAATTCTAGCGGCGCGTTCTGATTCCGGTATATGCCGATGAAGGCGTGGTCGTCGCGATTCGATGTGAACGCAAGCGTGGCGCCGTCGGGCGAATATTGCAGATCACTATCGGGAGCGCGATCGAAGAAGAGAAGGGCCGCCGTCGCGCTGCCGTCTATCGGGGCCGACCAAACGGCGCCATCGGGGTCGTGCACGAACGCCACGGTGGAACCATTCGGGGAGATGACCGGGGCATCGCCGTCGCCGAGTGTTTTTGGCGTGCCACCGGTGGTCGGCACAGCCATCACCGTCATGCGCTGCTCGGTGGGACTCAATCCGGGATTCGGCCAGGGATGTTTCACCCAATTCGCGTCGTGCGAACCGCCGCGCACGTAGACGACGTATTTCCCGTCGTTGGATATCGAC
>DATCBN010000108.1 GCA_036511855.1 Candidatus Eremiobacteraceae bacterium
AGCAACGTGGTCTCCTCATAAAGTGGAGCTGTGGAGCGCTCGCACTTCGTATTGTGCAGCGATGACACCTCGAAAAGCGGGTCCACAGGTACGTCGGGCCTCGCGTGAAGAACCCGTCGGGTCGGCGGTTACTAGCGCGCGGCGCGGGCGGTGTCGTAATCGCCGGATCGTTCGAGCAACACTACGCAGACGTCAACGGGTACTGGCTGCAGACGGATGCCGTGCTCGACGGAACGTGGCATTCCTCGGTCCTGTCACGGAAGCGTCACGGCGTTTGGCGGTATCGCTTGGTCGATATATGGATCGTGTCCCCGGACGTGGACCGTCTTTGTCAAGTCGTCGCGATCAAGCTGCGCTTTGCTGGCCGGCGGAGACTGCGAAGCGCTCCGCAGCGGCGATGATTCGGTAGTAGACGACGACGGTCAGCTTGCGCTTCAGCGCTCGGAGGGCTGCTCGCGCGGTCTTGCCTTCGGCGCGCTTTCGATCGTAGTAGCGTCGGCCGGCGTGGTCGGGCCGGGAAAGTTGGACAAGAGCGATAACGTGCAAGAGCCGGTTGAGTTGACGGTTCCCGCCACGATTCACGCGAACCGCAGTACTCCTGCCACTGGAGCACTCGACAGGTGCTGTGCCGGCACGCATCGCGAATGCATCGGCGTTGCGACAGTTGCGCAAGTTTCCGGCGTGGCCAATGAGCCCCGCCGCAACGATAGTAGATACGCCGCGCAGCTCCAACAGTTCAGGAGCCAGGCGGCGCACCATAGGGCGGAGCAGTGCCTCGAGAGCCTTGATTCGCACATTGATCCGGACGATATCCTCGATCGCGAAGCGCAAGTCGTCGACGAGAGCCTGAATGACTGTGTCGGCGCTCGCTTGCGCACTTTCGATGATGTCTTGGATCGCGCGGATTCCAGGAGCGGAGAGAAGGTCTTGGGGAAGATCACCACGGTCAAGGCGCAAAGCCGTGCTACGTAAGCGATTGATGACTTCCGTGCGTTGCTGAACAAGGCGATCTCTTTGGTCGTAGCGCAGCCGCAACGCCTCTCGTTCCTCGGCCTCCTCGAATCGGGGAAGACGGTGTGCTTCACGTAGGACCGCCTCGGCGATCGCCTGGGCGTCAAGCGGGTCTGACTTCCCCGTGCGGCTGGAACGCTGACGATGGCGCTTCGTGAACGATCCCGGAACCTCGTACACGACAGCACCACTGGCGATTAAGACGCGCGCAAGAGCGCTCGCATAACAACCCGTGCTTTCCAAACCCCACACGACCTCGCCATCAAGACTTCGAGCCAGGGCAAGCGCCTCTTCATAGCCCGCCGCGTTCGTAGAGATCTTGAGGGACTTCACAACCCTGCCGACCGAGTCGAGGAAAACGACGCTATGCGTATTCTTGTGTGCATCCACGCCAGCAACGTACGGCATCACGGCTCTCCTTCCATAAGAGAAAGCGGACCGGCGGCACTTTATCGAGCCTGTGCATTCGTCTTTCCAGCCAATGTCTGCTTTCGATGCCGCATCCGCCGGCGAGTCCACGCGAGGCCACGATTCGGCAGTGTATGAGTGAGCCAGAACGGATGCTGCAACTTAGTGTACACCATAAAGTGTATGACCCCGGCCGCCTCGTAGGATAGAGGGCGGCCACCGTGGCTCCCGGCGAAGGTTGTTTTTGCAAAGCAACTTCCCGCGAAAGGACACCACGATGGCCAAGGTCAGTATGGCACTCGCCGAGCTCGTTGAAAAGGGGGCTCAGGACGAAGTCGTGCGCGAGCTCCTCAGCCATGTCGCCGAGCGTCTGATGGAGTTTGAGGTCGAGCAGCGCACGGGCGCCGAGTACGGCGAGCGAACGTCCGAGCGCAGCAACAGCCGCAACGGGTACCGCGATCGGCTCTGGGAGACACGGGTCGGCTCGGTCGACTTACGGATTCCAAAGTTGCGTCGCGGCGCGTACTTTCCGGCGTTTCTGGAGCCGCGTCGGACCGCCGAGAAGGCGCTCGCGGCGGTGATTCAGGAAGCGTACATTCAGGGCGTCTCGACGCGATCGGTTGACGAACTGGTCAAGGCGATGGGCATGACCGGGATCTCCAAGAGCCAGGTGTCGCGACTTTGCGCTGACATCGACGAGCGCGTGAATGCGTTTCTCACGCGTCCGCTCGAAGGCGACTGGCCGTATCTGTGGATCGACGCGACGTACGTGAAGGTGCGTCAAGCCGGCCGCATCGTGTCTGTCGCGGTGATAATCGCCGTCGCCGTAAACACTGACGGCGTCAGGGAAATCGTCGGCGTAGCCGTCGGCCCCAGCGAAGCCGAGCCTTTCTGGCTCAAGTTCTTGCGTGACCTCACGCGACGCGGCTTGCGCGGCGTGAAGCTGGTGATCTCCGACGCGCATCTTGGCCTCAAGGCTGCGATCGCGAAGGTCTTCAACGCGACGTGGCAACGCTGCCGTGTGCACTTCATGCGCAACGCTCTCGCGTATGCGAACAAGGGACAGCGACAGATGGTTCTCGCCTTGATCAACACGGCCTTTGCCCAAGAGACGCCGGCGGCTGCGCACGATCAATGGCGCGTCGTCGCTGATCACTTTCGAAGCAAGTTGCCAAAACTGGCGACGCTACTCGACGAGGCCGAGAACGATGTCCTCGCGTTCACGGACTTCCCACGTGCGCACCGCAAGCAGATCGCATCGACGAACCCACTCGAGCGGCTAAATGCCGAAGTCAAGCGGCGCACCGACGTCGTCGGCATCTTCCCGAATGACGCTGCGATCGTCCGCCTCGTCGGCGCGCTGCTCTTGGAGCAGAACGACGAGTGGCAACTGCAGCGACGATACCTCTCGCTCGAAGGACTCGGCGCGATCAGCGACAACCAGAACCAACGGCTTTCAGCCGTCGTTACGGGCTGAGGCACAACCCGCGTCGAGAGTCACTCGTACACCACTCCGCGGGACACGATCGGGGCTTTAACCAAGGTCCGCTATCGCGGTCTTGCCAAGAACGCGAACCGGCTGTTCGTCGCGTTCGCTCTTTCGAATCTCTTCGTCTCGCGCAACAAGCTTTTACGCTTGCAACGGGCGTAGTGTCTCTCGACGCACGGTTCGAGGACCTTCTGGAGCGCAGATAGGCTTCGGAAGGAGCAAAAATGTCAACCGTGCTACCTGATCTCTACAAAATCGCGGAAAATGCGGCGATTCTTTTGATTGATCAGACCATCCCTAAAGTCATCCTGAGCTTGTCGAAGGATCGCCGTGCCCTGCCTTGTCGGCCCTGAG
>DATCBN010000109.1 GCA_036511855.1 Candidatus Eremiobacteraceae bacterium
CAAGCGATGCTTGCCCTAATACGGCGACCGCGGGGCAAGCGATGTTTGCCCTAATACGGCGACCGCGGGGCAAGCGATGTTTGCCCTAGTACGGCGACCGCGGGCCAGGCGATGCTTGCCCTAGTACGCCGACCGCGGGGCAAGCGATGCTTGCCCTAATACGGCGATCGCGGGGCAAGCGATGCTTGCCCTAATACGAGTACGCCCGTACTACATTTCTATCGTTATTTCGGTGGTGTGATCCCTAAGTATTTGTAGAAGGCATCGTAGCTGACCGGTCGGCCCAGAAATCTTTCGAGCAGCACGTCGGGTTCGTAGACGCCGCCCGGCTCCAAGATATCTTTCCGATAGCGCATGCCGGCCACCGGGCTCTCCAGGCCGTAATGTTGGAACACCGTGAACATGTCTTGCGCGAATACTTTCGACCACAAGTAGCCGTAGTAGCCCGCGTCGTAGCCGCTCATGAGATGTCCGAAGGCCGCTTCCGGATATGTGCCGGGGATCATGTGGCCGACGGTCATCGTGGACTGCAGGCTCGACCAAAGCTTGGTGGCGTCCACCGTCGGACCCGAACTGTGCAGCGTCATGTCGTATTGCGCATAGAACGCCTGACCGGTGTAGTCGAGTCCGTCGGTGACGTGCTCGAGCGCCACCATCTTCGTGATCAGACTATCCGGCAGCGGCGCGCCCGTTTTGACGTTGCTCGAAACGATCTTCAAAATCGACGGCTGCCACATCCAGTTCTCGAGCATCTGCGATGGCGCTTCGACGAAATCACCGCGCACCGCCGTGCCGTAAAGCGTCTCGTACGGCGCGATCGAAAGCGTCGAATGCATAGCGTGACCAAACTCGTGGAAGAACGTCACGACATCGCCGTGGCTGAGCAGCGCAGGCTGGCCGGGCGCAGGCGCAGGCCAATTGCCCACGATAGCGGTGACCGGCTTTTGAACCGAGCCATCGGGCAATAGGCGGCCGGGCCGTACGCCGAAGTCGGCGAAATGATCATACTTGCCGGCCCGCGGAAAGAGGTCGAGATAAAACCAGCCGATAGCTTTTCCGCTTGCGGTATCGTCTATCACGTATTCGCGCACGTCGGGGGCCCAGGCGTCGGGCGCCGGCAACTGCGTGAACGTCACGCCGAGCAGCTTTTCATAGATGGAGAACACGCCGCTGATCACGTGGTCCACGGGAAAATATTGGCGCACGATCGAGTCGTCTACCGCGTATCTTGTCTTGATGAGTTTGGTCTCGTAGTACGGCGTATCCCAGCTCGCGAACGGCGTCAGGTCGCCGTCTGCTTTTTTCAGTTCGGCGAGCCGGGCGCGTTCGGCGCGGGCAGCGGGCAAAAGCGTGGAGTCGATCTGCGCCAGGAATTTTTGGACACGAGCCGGCGATTTGGCCATCTTCGCCGCTAGCTGATAGGTGGCCCACTGTCCGAAGCCGAGCGTGCGCGCGATCTTGTAGCGCAGCGCGACCGCTTGTTCCAGCCGCGTCACGTTTGCCGGGCCGCCCCGGCGGCCGTACGCCGTGGCGAAACGTTCCCGCGCCGCGCTGTCCGGTTCGTTGTCCATGAACTGCGCGTACGTGCTCTCGTTCACCGGCACGTCGAATCCGGTCGCCGTCGGTTTGACGTTCGCGACAAAAGCCTCTGGCAGCGGTTTGGCATCCGCCGCCGAGATGTGGATGACGGTCTTATCTTCGGAAAGCGTTCGCCCGAACGCGATCGTCAGATCGCTGAGCTGTTGGAATAGTTTGGTCAACTGATCGCGCTGCGCGGGCGGCAACGCCACGCCGGCGCGCACGCCGGTCAGCACGTACGTCTCCACGAGCTTCTTGTCGGCGTCCGTCTTCGCGTCACCGATCGCAGTCACGCGCGCCGCCATCGCATAGATCTTTGGGTCTGCGCTGAGCGTCGAATAGTAGTCGGACACTTCTTGCTGACATTTGTTCGCCGCGTCTCGAACGTCCGACGTCGGCGCAACGGCCGAGAGGAAAGTTTGCGCGGTGGTGCCGTCGTTCAAGTCGGCGACGGCCGTTTCGATTGCCTGAACCGAGTCGGCGAATGTCCATTCGGGCGCGGACTGTGACTCGATCTTCGCGATCTCGGTTTTTGTCGTAGCGATTTGGTCTTCACACGACTGCAGCACCTGGGCCGCCGTTTGATGCCATTGCAGGCCGGTCGCGGGCGGAAGCGTTTCCGGCGCCGGCGCGGCGATGGCTCCGAGCGGCGCGCTGGCGAAAGCGAGTACGAACGCGGCCGCCGAAACGACGCCGAGGAGATGCTTGTTCATGAATGTCCTTTTGGGAAAAGGCCTAGATTATAAGAACAACCGGTCCGGATCCAGCACATCTCGAAGCAGATGGAGCTCTTCACTTGTGGGCGGCGGAATATTTTCGAGCGTCGCGCGCACGCGAAGCGGCCAGCCCACCTTGTGCTTGACTTCTTCAACCTCGACGTTGGGATAGATGCCCACCAATTCGAGCTCGCCGTCGTCTGGTGACGGCTCCAAAATACCCACATCGGTGACGATCCGCACTGGACCGCCGCCCGGCTGCTTCAGTTCCTTTCGCGTTCCATATTTCCCCGCGTGGCCCGGCGATGTGATGAAATCCACCGAGGCCGGAAATGAGCGCGCGGATAGCGCGGTGGCGATGATAACTCGGTGTGCATGCACTGCGATCTCGCACGCGCCGCCGCTGCCCGGCAAACGCACTTTCGGTTTGTCGTACGATCCGATCACGGTCGAGTTGATATTGCCGTAGCGATCGACTTGCGCGCCGCCGAGGAAGCCGACCTGAATCCGCCCCCCTTGAAGATACATCATGAAAATATCCGCCATCGATGCGACGGACAGTGAACCGGTGACAAGCGCCGGATCGCCGATGGAGACCGGCAGCCGATCGGGGACGGCACCCACCGCACCCGATTCATAGATGAGCACGAGATTCGGCGCGTGGGTGGCGCGCGCGAGATTGCACGCGAGATTCGGCAGCCCGATGCCGACGAAAACGACGTCGCCGTCGCGCAGTTCTTTGGCGGCGCGCACGGCCATCAATTCCTGGTTCGAATACGCGCCGATTTCAGAAACCGTAGTTGACTCCTTCGCAGAACATGTCGTCGGCCGCGAGCCTATCCTGCACGGCCGCGCCCAGCTTGCGCATATAGCCGGCGCGGTCGTCAACGCCGTAGACGTACTCTTCCAACCAATTGCGCAGGCCGTCCTCGTCTTTGGAAATCGCTTCCCACGCGACGTAGAAATCGTTGTCGCGGTCGTAGAACCCTTGCGAATACGACGGATGGGCGCCCCACGGCTCGTGCACGACGGCGTCGACGATGATTCCGGGAATCAGCGTTCGATTGGGATCGGCGCGCACGACCGACTCGTCGACGATCTCCTCGACGACGACGATCACGCGTTTGGCCGCGAACGCCGCTTCCTTTTGCACGCCGTAGAGTCCCCAAATCTGCGTATCGCCGTGCTGATCGGCGCGCTGCGCGTGCACGATGGTCACATCTGGATTTATGGCGGGCACCGTGGCGAGCTCTTCGCCGGTGTACGGACACGTCACGGTCTTGATGCGCGGGTTCACCGCCGGCAGATCACTCCCGCGATAGTTGCGCAACGGCCAAAATGGCAGCTTCGCCGCGCCCGCTGCGAAGCGCGCCACCAAACCGTAGTGCGAGTATTCTTCTATTTCCACGGGATGCGGCACTCCCTTTTCCACTGCGCGCCGCAGCGCGAACAGCGAGCCGACACCAGGATTGCCCGCCCACGAAAAGACGAGTTTCTTCGCGCAGCCCGCGGCGATCATCTGATCGTAGATGAGGTCCGGTGTAAGCCGGCACAACGTCAGGTCGCGTCTTCGTTGACGGATGATCTCGTGAGCGGCCGCGAAACAGATGAGATGCGTGAAGCCTTCGATGACGAGCGTATCGCCGTCGTGGACGAAGCGGGCGATCGCTTCTTTCATGGGCATCAACTTCGTCGATGCCGGTCGACCGGAGTCGACGGTCACGCCGGGACTCTAAGCTCAGTCAGCACTTCGTCGAACACGCGCAATCCAATGCGGACGTCCTCTTCATCGATGATCAGGGGCGGCGCGATGCGGATCGTGCTGCGGCCGCAGCCGAGCAGAAGCAGACCTTTGCCGAAGGCCGCAAGCTCGATCTGATGCACGAGGTGCTCGTACGGCTCTTTCGTCGCGCGGTCGCGCACGAATTCGACACCGATCATGAGTCCGACGCCGCGCACGTCGCCGATGATGTCGTGCTTCGCTTTCATCGCTCGCAGGCCGGTGAGGAGCAGCCCGCCCATCTTGGCGGCGTTGTCCATCAAGCCGCCTTCGACGAGGTCGAGCGTGGCAAGCGCGGCTGCGCACGCGACCGGATTGCCGCCGAACGTGCTGCCGTGGCTGCCGTGGGCCCACGACATCACCGACTCTTTGGCGATGATGGCGCCGATGGGAAGGCCCGAGCCGAGACCCTTTGCCAACAGTGTGACGTCGGGAGTGACGCCGAGTGTTTGCGACGCGAACATCGTGCCGGTGCGGCCGACGCCCGACTGCACTTCATCGTAGATCAGCACTGCGCCGTGCTCGTCGCAGAAATCGCGCCAGTACTGCAAGAACTCTTTGTGCGGCACGACGTAGCCGCCCTCGCCCAAGATCGGCTCCATGACGACGGCCGCGATCTCGTCCTCGCCGACGCGCTCGCGGAAAAGGTTCGCCGTGGCGGTGCGCCAGTCGGTGGCGTGATAGGGGTTGTCGTACGGCAGATGATACACGCCCGGCATGAGCGGTCCGAAGTGCCTGCGGTACTTCACTTTCGACGACCCGAGCGAGATTGCGCCCATGCTGCGGCCGTGGAACGAACCTTCGAATGAGATGACGTTCTGCCGCTTCGTGTGGCTGCGCGCGAGTTTGATGGCGCCTTCGACGGCCTCGGTGCCGGAATTGGTGAGGAAGACGCGCTTTCTTTCGGCGCCCGGCGCGAGCTTGGCGAGCCGTTCGCAGAGCTGTGCGAAAACCGGGTAGTAGAAATCCGTGGCGCACATGTGCGCGAATTTGTTCAACTGCTCGGTGGCGGCGGCTACGACTTTGGGGTGCGCGTAACCGGTGGACGATACGGCGATGCCGGCCATGAAGTCCAGATAGCGGTTGCCGTCGACGTCTTCGACCATCGCGCCGCTGCCGCGTGCGGCCACGAGCGCGTATTCTTTGATATACGAGGTCGAGGCGTAGCGCTCGTCTTGCGCGATGATCTTCTGCGCGTTCGGACCCGGCGGCGCGACGCCGATGAAAGGATAGTTCTTTTCCATAATGATTGTTCGTTCTGGACGGCCTGACGGGCAACCTTTTTAGGCTATATTGGCTAGTCGCCCGTCAATCATTAGCCTCGTGCCGTATTCCATATGCATTTGTTAGGTCATGCGCGTGCGCGACTGTTCGCGAAGGAACTGCGAGACGTAGTATGGTCCGCAGCCGCCTTTTCCCGTCACCCCGGAACCTTTCCAGCCGGTGAACGATTGAACCCCCGGCCAGGCGCCGGTTGTAGCCCCGCTTCGCCGGTTCACGTACAGAACGCCGGCTTCCATCTCATCGAAGAACCGCTCGATCTCTTTTTCATCGCCGGAAAAGAGGCCGCCGGTCAGGCCAAGATGCGATTTGTTCGATTCTGCCAGAGCTTGATCGAACGAGTCGACGACCCCGACCGCGAGGATGGGCAAGAAGAGTTCGCGCTGGAATAGTTCGTGATCGAGCGGCAATTTCGCCACCGTCGGCGCGACGTAGTAACCGCTGGCGAGCTTGCCGGTCTTGAGCCGCTCGCCGCCGGTCAGTATTCCGCCGTTCGCGCCGGCGGCTGCGGTGCTCTCTTCGTAGGTCTTGACCGCGCTTTCGTTGATCACCGGACCCATGTATACGTCTTTGTCGGTGGGGTCGCCGATCGTGAGCTTCTTCGTCTTCTCCACGAGCATAGTCATAAAGGCGTCGGCGACTTTTTTGTGCACGTACACTCGCGAGCACGCGCTGCATTTCTGGCCTTGCAATCCGAAGGCCGAGCGCATCACGCCGTCGGTGGCCATGTCGAGATCGGCACTCTCCGCGACGATGGCGGCGTTCTTGCCGCCGAGCTCGCCGAGCACCGGCTTTGCGAACGGTCCACCGGAGCCGAATTCGCGCAACAGCCGCATGCCGACTTCTTGCGAACCGGTGAACGCGATGCCGTCGACGTCTTTGTGACTGATCAAATGCTCGCCGACCGTCGCTCCGGATCCGTAGATCAAATTGAAGACGCCTTTGGGCATGCCCGCTTCGTCGTACACGCGCGCGAGCATCGCGCCCGTGAGTTGGACCGTGTTTGCCGGCTTGAACACGACCGCGTTGCCGGCGACGAGCGCAGCGCTGGACATGCCGGTGGCGAGCGCCATCGGGAAATTGAACGGCGCGATGACGGCGAACACGCCGAACGGCCGCAGCACGTCTTGGGTCTGCTCGTTCGGCGAGAGCTTGCCGAGCGGGCGCCGAAAGCCGTCGCTCTGCTCGACTTGGTCGGCGTAGTAGTCGATCAAATCGGCGGATTCTTCGGCATCGCCGAGCGACTCCATGCGGTTCTTGCCGACTTCGATGCTCATGACCGCGGCGATCTCGAATCGCATTTCGCGGATCTTTTCCGCCGCGCGGCGCATGACGGCGACTCGCTCGCGCCAGGGAAGAGCGCCCCACTTCTTCTGTGCTGCTTTTGCGGCGGCGACGGCGCTGTCGACTTGTGCGAGCGATGCCGCCGTGAAATTGCCGACGGTGACGTCGAGGTCGATAGGTGTTTGCGTCGCGTGCGTGCCGCCTTGGCCCTTCACCCATTCGCCGTTGATGTAGAGAAGGTGTTCGCCGCCGAGCGACGCGCGCAGTGATTTGACAGCCTTATCGAACGAGCTGTGGATCTCGTCCATGTTGCCGCCGACGGCGGAATAGGTGATCTTCGGCGCTTTGGTCGACGTTTGTGCGGTCATGTTGCCCTCTTCTAACTCGGTTCCGTAGTAGGGTGAGCACCGCTCACCCATTTTGGGCAAGCGATGCTTGCCCTAGTACGAGGGTGAGCATCGGTCACCCATTTTGGGCAAGCGATGCTTGCCCTAGTACGGCGCCGGCGGTCGCCGCAAGGGCGCCGCGCAAACTCTCGGTCAGCTCGTCGATCTCTTCGAGGGTGATGGTGTACGGCGGCGCGATCATGATGAGGTCGCCGTCGTGACCGTTCGCGTGGCCGACGTTCGGCCAGACGACGAGGCCGTGAGCAAGGCATTCCTTGACGAGCGTCTCAACGACTTTCATCGCTCGCGGGAATGGCTTCTTCGTATCGCGGTCTGCCACCAGTTCCACCGCCGCCAACATGCCGATGCCGCGCACGTCGCCGACCATGTGCGCTCCGGAGCCTTTTGTGAGCAGCGTCTTCAGCGCTTTTTGCAGTTCGGCGCCTAAAAGCGCCGCCCGCTCCACGAGCCGGCGGTCGCGCACGTAATGCATGGTGGCAAGCGCCGCAGCGGCGGCGAGCGGATTGTGCGAATACGTCTGGGCGTGCACGAAACTGCCGCTGCCGCGTGCGATGGTGTCGACGATGGATGTCTTGACCAGCAGCGCCGACAACGGCGAGTATCCGCCGTTCAAGCTTTTGCCTAACGTGATGATGTCCGGCACCACCGGTCCACCGTCACGCGCGCGAAAGTGCTCGAGTGCGAGGAATTTTCCGGTGCGGCCGGCGCCGCTCAGCACTTCATCGGCGATGAAGAGGATGCCGTGCGCGTCGCACAGCTCGCGAATGCGCGCGTAGTAATCGGGCGGAGGCACCGATGCGCCGGTGGACGATCCGCCCACGGGCTCGGCGATAAAAGCGGCGACATTGCCCGGACCGACTCGATCGAGCGCCTTGGCGAACGCCTCGCCGGTCATCGCGGGCGAAGAGTCGCCGAGCGGACCCGCCCGGTATGGATACGGGGCGTCGATCATCGTGACGTCCAGAAGCCACGGCGCATAAATCTTACGGTAGGGCTCGCGCGCGGACGCGGAAAGTGCGAGCAGCGTGTTGCCGTGATAACCCGGCGTGCGGGCGATGATGATTTTGCGCTGCGTTTCGCCGCGCTCCACATGGTACTGCCGCGCGAGTTTTAGCGCCGCCTCAACCGCTTCGGAACCGCTGCTCAAGAAATACGCTTTGCCGATGCCCGGCGGCGCGTGCGCGCACAGCAAATCGGCCAGTTTCTCGACGGGTTCGTTGGTGAATGCGGTGCCGTTGACGTAGGTGAGTCTGTGGGCTTGCACGCCGATTTCAACGGCGACCTCGTCGACACCGTGACCGATGCATGCCACCATCGCGCCGCCCGATCCGTCGAGGTAGCGTTTGCCTTTGTCGTCGTACAGGTACACGCCCTTGCCGCGGACGATAAGCGGCAACTCGACGTTGAGCTTCCGGTAAAAAACGTGGCCATTCATCGGACGTTCAAAGTTCGGCGGACGGGGGGCCGGGCGCCTGCGGCACGTGCGACCGATGCTCCATCGGCGCGGAGCGCAGCGCCTGCGCCACGCAGAATGCGATGCACGGAACGAGCGCCGCGTTGATGGCGATCGCGATGATCAGCAGCGCGAAGGCGGTCTTGCCTAGCGACGCCATCAGCGCGGCCTCCAGCACCACCGCCGGCACGAGAAATCGCGCGACACGATAGTCGCGCACCGCGACCAGATAGGCAAAGCCGAGGGTGCACGCTCCGAGAATGCCTTCGTCGACTGCGTATAGGCGAAGCAACGGAATCGACGCCACGAATTTCGCGCCATATGATGCGGCGATCACCTGGCTTGGGGCGCCGACCAGCAGCGCCACCACAACCCCGGTCACGAGCAGCCCGGCGCCGAACGCGATCGCGAGCAATCGTGAAAGCGATTCCCGGCTCGCGTGATGCGCTGCCGCCGCTTTCGGCATGAGCACCAGACCGATCAGGCCGACGCCGTAGGGAATGATGCGCGCGATCGTCCCTGCTGCTCCATAGTAGCCCGCTTCGTCGCCGGACAGATGATGTTTGGCGAAGATGGTATCGATGAACATGAGCGCGGCGGTGCACGCACCCACGCCGAGAACTTTGAGCGATTCTCCGCCGAGGCGCAGATGCGAGTGTTCGGCTTGGTCGTACGTCGATGCCGGGGCGCGCGCGATGAACGGCGGCACGAGCACGCCGGCAGCGAATGCGCTACCTGCCACGAATCCGGCCAGCGCACCGAGCACCTGCCAGCCCAAAGCGACGAACGTCACGGCCACGATCAATTTGACGACCGATTCGCCGATGAGCGACGATGCAAAAAAACCGAAACGGTGCGCTCCCTGCGCGCAGCCGCGCAGGAACGAAGCGAATATATTGGCGGCGCAATATGTGGCGAATGCGATCCATAGATCCCACCGCTCGATGTGCAGATATGGGGCGAGCGCTAAGCTCGCGACGAGTATGCAGACGCCGACGACGAGCGCAACGCCGAACGCGGCGCGCGCGGCGTGCCGCACGAACGAACCGATGTCGTCGTCGCGATGGCCGACCCAAAGCTTGGCCCCTTCCTGAACCGCGACGCCGTTCAGCGCCGTGCCGACAACGCCTACCAGAGCCGCGATCGCGATCAATGCGGTCAGCGTGCCGTATTGTTCGGGACCGAGCCTGCGCGAGACGATGAAATGGAATGCGTAATTGAGTAGATTTGCTACCAGCGCCGCCCCGATGACGAGGCCTGCGTCACCGGCGAGACCTCGCAGATCGAACGCGCCCCGTGCGGACGGTACGGGCGGCGTCACGGAATCCATCGCAAAGCCATTGTCTGCGCCTTCGCAACCGGCCTTCACAAAAGGGCGGCGCGACGCTTGGACCGAAGGCAACGCGCCTCTCGGGCTGCGTGAGCATTGCTGCTTGTGCGTGAGGATATTTTCGTGGCAACCGTCGTCGGCATATTTCCGGATACCGCATCCGTAGCGTCTCTGCTCAGCGCGCTAGGCGCCGCCGGCCATGACGTCTCGCGCGCTCAAATCCTCGGCAACATGGATGTGCCGACGGAGATCGCAAATACCGGCGCGCAATACACGTGGCTCGGCGACGTGAATCGCGGGAGCGGCGGCGGCGGCTTCGGGAATTTGGCCGGAGGCGTCGGGGTTCCCGGAATCGGCCTCGGCGACCGCACCGAAGGCGTCATCTACGGAGATAGCGTCAATGATTATCTGGCGTCGTTGAATGTGCCTGATGGCCGCAACGACGACTACGCCATCGCGATTGAATCCGGTCGGACCGTAGCGGGCTTGCTCGTACCCGACACCGACACCGACGCAGTGCGCAACCTATTCACGTCTTCCGGCGCAACGGTCGTCGACGTCTTCTAGTCTTATCGCATCTGTAGGAGGGCAAGCATCGCTTGCCCTGTTTTTTTGTTCCCTGTAGGAGGGCAAGCATCGCTTGCCCTAGTCGACGCGACCTTATCATATAGATCACCAGAACTGATCGACGATTCCGCACCAGCGATACTCGGTCGCCTCGCGAACGAGTGCGGCCCGTACCGGGTTTTGAGTAATGTAGTACGCTATACGAAACTCCGAGTCGTTGCCTCGTAGAATTCTGTCATAGTAGCCATAATGCCAGCGAATCGTTTCGCCCATGCTCTTCAGACTCTTCATACTTTCGTGCTTTAGGGTTGCGATTATTCGCGATAGACTTCGTTCGGATGATCTAAGCTTTAGCAGCATGTGCACGTGGTCGGGCATCACGCAATAGGATAGCAACCAATACCATCCGCGTTCGCAATACCTAAAGATAACATCGCGCATAGCTCTAGCCGCTTCAGGTTTGGCGAATATCTGGCAGCGATCCCAGACGCTGAACGTTACAAAGAAAACGCGCTGACTAGCGTAATCCAGTGACGGAAGTCGTGGCGGCGTTCGTAGTTGTGGCACACCTTCGATGTCGCGTCTCCGAAACCGCGGGGCAAGCGAGGCTGCCCTCCTAAATTGGAAACGCCGGCGCAAGCGATGCTTGCCCTAATACGGTTTCCATTTTACGGTTCGTTGAGGGAGCCCATCCGATAGCCGCGCGCGTCGATCTCGATCGCCGCGTAACCGACTTCATGCAACGCTCGCTCCACGAGCACGCGCCGCGCGTGCAGCCGCGCGATGTCCGTCGTCGGGACTTCCACGCGCGCGACCGAACCGAAATGGCGCACGCGCACCACGGGAAATCCTGTCGCGCGTAGAAAGCGCTCCGCCAAATCGATTCTGCGCAAGGCGTCGATCTCGATGCGCGTGCCGTGCGGCACGCGCGACGACAGACACGGTGTCGCGGGTTTATCCCAGACATCGAGCCCAAGATGCTTTGCGATCGACCGCACTTCGGCTTTGCAGATCCCGGCTTCGGCTAGCGGACTTCGCACGCCAAGTCGTTTCGCCGCGCCGCGGCCCGGCCGCGAATCGAGCGGCGCCGTGCCGTCGTCGGCATTGAACCCGTCGACGACGTATGCAAACTCCTGCTCGCGCGCGATCGCGACGAGTTTGCCGTACAGCTCGTCCTTGCAATAAAAACAGCGGTTCACCGGATTGGCGCGATAGCGCTCGTCTTCGAACTCTGCGGTTGCGATGGTCTCGTGGCGCGCTCCAATGGCTCGTGCCAGCGCTGCCGCCGCTTCCGCTTCACCGCGAGCGACCGACGGAGAAATGCCGGTTACGCCGAGCGCTCGTTCTCCGAGCTCTTGGACGGCGATCGCGAGCACGACCGAGCTATCGACGCCGCCGGAAAAGGCGACGACGGCGCTCCCGAGCGAACGCACGATCTCTCTCATGGACGTTTCGCGACGCGCGTCGATCATCGGCGCGCTTTTCCAGCGAGCCATTCGTCGGCTATGCGTTCGGCCCGTCGCATCACGTCGACGAGCGCCGCTCCGTCGCGGCGCGCGATGGCCCGCACATCCTCGTATTCCGGCCTAGCGCGCGGTCCGGCGGGTGTCTGAGTGATTTTGACGCGAAACGATCCCATATCCGAATTGATCTGCTCGACCGCGCGCACGCCGATGGTGCGCCGCGCCGTCCACCTGCGGACGCCGATGCTCGTCGTCTCGGCGAGCATAACGGCCACCACTGCGTCCGCACGCTCGAGCGGCGCCAGCGCGCGGACCACGGTTCCCGGCCGCCCCTTTTTCATCAGCGCAGCTTCAGTCCACACGTCGACCGCACCGGCCGCGAACATCCGCTCGAAGAGATGTTCGTATATCTGCGGATTCATGTCGTCGATGTTGGTCTCGATCTGTTCGATGTCGCCCGCGCCATCGGCGCCGGATGCCCCAATCGCATCCTCCGCGAGCACGTCGCCGATCACGACGCGCAACACGTTTGCAAATGGAAATTCGGAGCGCCCGCTACCGTAGCCGATGCCGCGCACCGTCATCGGGGGTCTGAGCCCGAATTGAGAAACGGTCGTCAAAATCGCCGCACCGGTCGGCGTGACCAGCTCGCCGTCGACGTCTATCTCGTAACACGGAAAACCGCGCAGGAGCTCCATCGTGGCAGGCGGCGGCGACGGCAAAGTGCCGTGACCCGCGTGAACGCTTCCCCGTCCGCACGGCAAACGCGAGCAATAGACCCGGTCGATGTCGAGCATGAACAAGCCCAAAGCCGCTCCCGCGATATCCACGATCGCGTCGATCTGGCCGACCTCGTGAAACGCGATCTCGTCGATAGGCACGCGGTGCACGCGCGCTTCGGCTTCACCAAGGCGGTGATAGATCGCACACGCCGTCTTCTCAACCGCAGCCGGAAAACCGGCGGCGCGAACGATTGCAAGCACGTTGGCGAGTTTGCGGTGTGCGTGCGCCCCGTGACCGCCCGCGCCCGCGAGATGATCTTCGCCGGGGACATCGACGTCGAGATACAACGCGCCGACACCGCGCTTGCTTACGGATTCGGCGCGCATCGTCCAGCCTTCAACCGGCAGCCGCCGCAGTTCGCGCTGCAGCGCGTCCATGCTCAAGCCCGCGTCCACCAGTGCGCCCAATATCATATTGCCGCTCGCGCCCGCGAAGCAATCGAAACACGCGATCCTCATGCGTGGCGCTCCGCGGCGCGGACCGCGACCCGGTTGATGCGCGATGCGGCGCATGCCGCGCCAAATCCGTTGTCTATATTGACGACGGCAACGCCGCCGGCGCAGGCGTTGAGCATGGTCAGCAGCGCGGCGAGTCCGCCAAACGATGCGCCGTAGCCGACACTCGTCGGCACCGCGATCACGGGTTTGTCGGTGAGTCCGGCGATGACGCCCGGCAACGCGCCGTCCATTCCCGCCACCGCCACCACGACGTTGGCTTGGCGCAGTGCCCCGATGTGCCCGAGCACTCGGTGCAGACCAGCGACACCGACATCGTCTAAGCGCGCGACATTGTTGCCCATGAGGTCGAGCGCGACCGCTGCTTCGGAGCCCACCGCGCGATCTGCCGTACCGGCCGACACCACGCAAGCCAGGCCCACGCGCGCTTGCGGTTCGCGTTCCAGCGCGATGATCCGCGCGTCGGCGTGAAAAATAGCGTGCGGCAACTCGCGCTGCACGGCGTCGAACTGCTCGCGCGTCACGCGCGTGGCCATCACCGTTCCGGCGCGCGCGCACAGCGCGACCGCGATCTCGGCGACTTGCCGCGGCGTCTTGCCCTCGGCGAAGATCACTTCGGCGAAGCCCGTGCGTTCGGCGCGCAGATGATCGAGCTCCGCATAGTCGAGAGCATCGTCGCGCACGTGTCCGCCAAGATAAGCCGATGCCTCATCGATCGAGACGGCGCCGTCGCGCACCGATTGGAGCAGACGCGCAAGCGTGGAGCGTTCATCGTTGGTCACGGGGATGCGGGTTTCTACCATTTTGTGAATCCGCCCCCTAAGGGACAGTAAGCATTAAGGAATGATTCATGTTCGTTCATCTATGGGCAAGCGATGCTTGCCCTCCTACACGCGGGTTGCGGGAATCCGCCGCCGCCGCTTGGAACGACGTTGCGTACTCAACCGAACCGAGGTCCGAATGTCTCTAGCCGCGCACGGCTCGCCTTCAGATACCCCAGTCTTCCGTTTCGCCAAACGCATGCGCGGTCTCAAAGCCAGCGCCATCCGCGAAATCCTCAAAGTCACCGAGATGCCCGACGTCATCTCGTTCGCCGGCGGATTGCCCGCGCCCGAGCTCTTCCCGGTCACTCAATTCGCCGAGGCGTGCCGCGAAGTGCTCGAGACCCAAGGCGCCGAGGCTTTGCAGTACAGCGTCACCGAGGGCTATCCACCGCTGCGCGAGTGGATCTCGGGGTATCTGCACGAGACCATCGGCCTCGAATGCACCGCGAACCAAGTGCTCATCATCAGCGGCTCGCAGCAGGGACTTGATCTCGTCGGGAAGGTGCTGCTCGATCCTGGCGACACCGTCATCATCGAAAATCCGGCGTACCTCGGCGCCATCCAAGCATTCGATGCATACGAAGCGCGCTACATCAACGTCGGCACCGACGGCGACGGCATCGTCATCGCGGATCTCGAGCGCGCCCTGCGCGACGGCGTCCGCACCGGCAAGCGCGCGAAGCTCCTGTACCTCGTGCCGAATTTCCAGAATCCGAGCGGCATCACGCTCACGCTTGCGCGGCGTCTGGCCGTCATCGAGCTGTGCGCTCGATTCGGCGTGCCCATCTTCGAAGACGATCCGTACGGCCGTCTACGCTATTCCGGCGAGCACATTCCGTCGATCACCGCACTCGCCCACGGCGATAATTGCATCTACATGAGCACCGTGAGCAAGACGATCGCGCCGGGCATGCGGATCGCGTGGCTCGTCACCAACGATCGCGCCGTGTACGAGAAGATCGTGCCCGCCAAACAAGCCGCCGACCTGCACACCTCGTCGTTCACGCAACGCGCGGTCTACGCGTACGCGCGGCGCCCGGGCCAAGTGGAGGGGCACGTCCGTGAGATGCTGCCGGTGTACACGCGCCGGCGTGACGTGATGCTCGCCGCGCTCGCCGTGCACATGCCCGAAGGCACGACGTGGACGCGACCCGACGGCGGATTGTTCGTGTGGGTCACGCTGCCCGGCGGAATAGACACGCAACTTCTATTGGCCCATGCCGCGCGCGAGAAAGTCGCGTTCGTGCCAGGCGCTCCATTTTGGGTCAACCGCGATGTCCGCAACACCATGCGCCTGAACTTCAGCAACGGCGCCGACGAAAAGATCAAGACGGGCATCGAACGGCTCGGCCGGTTGGTCAAGGCCTCGCTGGAAGGCGCGCTCTAGCGGATGTCTCGGGCCGTCGCCTGCGCGGCGCTCGTTCTCGCCGGAACCTTTCCCCCCGCTGCGGCGTTTGCCGCCACCGCTCATCCCGCGGTCACCGTCACAGGCGACCTCGTCTCGTTCTACGCCGGGCACGTCGTGCTCGACGCGCGCGGCCGCGCGCACCTCGACGACGGCGTGCTGCATGTCACCGCCGATCGCATCGTCCTCGATCTGCGCGCGAACCGGTACGTGGCCGCCGGCAACGTGGTCGCCGCGCCGGCGTTCGGGGGCGGCGCGCCGGTCAGCGGCGCGGCGATGAGCGTGGATCTCAAAACGCATCAAGGATTATTCGTCTCCGTCACGCCGGCGGTGTCGCGCACGGCAATCGATGGACAAAACGTCAGCGCCACCCTCGACGCGACGGTCCTTCCTCCGGATCCGCTCGCCCTTCCCGACGTCAGCGGCGAGATGCCGTTCGCCGTGGCGCCGCGCGCGGTCGCGCACCTCGGCGCCGACGTGCGCTTGCAGCGAGCGCGCGTGCTCGTGCCGGGCGGACGAACGGTCGGCCTCCCGTCATACGTGTACACGTTTTCGTCCGATCAAGGATACAACGTCACGAACATCGCCAACAGCGGTGAAGATGTGCCGATCCTGTTCGGCAGCACGCGCAACTCCATCCAGGGCGCGCACTTCGCGTACGACCAGCTCGTCAAAGTCAGCCTCGGACTCGACGAGCATATCGTCGACGGCCAGCGATCGTACCTCATCGCGTCGGTCGCGCCGCTCAACGGACCGCGTCACATCGGCAACTTTCTCTGGGTTGACGACGTGAACTCCCACACGACGCAGACCTATACCGCTGGCGCCGTGAACGGTTCGGGGGTGTCGCAAGGCTACGATTTATTGGACACGGCCCATCGTTCGTATTTCGATCTATCCGCGCAGACCTTTGGCGGATCCGGCCAGCGCTCCACAAGAATCGGCTGGCAAGGCTACGATCAGCAGTTCAGCCCCAAAGGACTCGGTTCGTTCTTGTACTTCCATCTCAGGAGCGAATACGGGTTGGGATACACGGCCACCCCATTCAACTCGATCCCGTTCGCGGCCGACGTCGTGCTGCCGCGCTCCGTCTGGCACACCGGGCTTGAGCTGTATACCTCGACGTCCGCGTTCAAGATCGCGCAAGGTTCGAGCGTCACGCTCTCCGCAGATTACAAGTCGCTCCACGAGACGTTGCCGCACTCGCAATTCGCCGCATCGTACAGCGCATCGCTGAGCCACGTGTGGAGCAATCAATTGAGCACGAGTATTTCGGAGACGCTTGAACCGATCCACGACGGCTATCCAAACCCCGGTGACGGGCTGCCGCCGGCCGGCTATCGAACGGTTTTCGACAGCCAGCAAGCCGCGGTGTTCTATTCCAACGCAAGCGCGTTCGCGTTGAGTCTGAACGCCACGCACGATTCCGCCGGAACCGACAATCCCACCGGGATCGCGGTCCAGCCGTGGTCGCTCGGCGCCGACGTGCGGTTCCGCGTTTCGCGGTCCCTTTCGCTTGACATCAGCAGGTCTTACTTCTTCGGCTTTGAAGGCCGCCGCTTCGGCTCGTTCGGATTTCAGATCTTTCCTTGAGGAGCGCCGGCAAAACATGAAGGTACTCGTCACCGGCGGCGCCGGTTACATCGGCGTGGTGCTCTGCGAACAGCTCCTCAACGCCGGCCACAACGTGCGCGTGCTCGACCGGCTCTATTGGGGCCGTGCGCCGTTGCGGCATTTGGCGGACCGTATCGAAGTCGTGCAGGCCGATGTCCGCGACGTCCCCGCAGACGTGTTCGACGGCATCGATGCGGTCGCGCACCTGGCCGGCCTCTCCAACGATCCGACGGCCGAGTACAATCCCAAAGCCAACTGGGAGATGAACGCGACCGCCACGGAACAGCTCGCGCACGCCTGCAAGAAACACGGCGTCAAGCGGCTGACGTTTGGATCGAGCGCCTCTATCTACGACGGACTCGGCGACGACATCTTCGACGAAGCCGCCCCCGTTTCGCCGCGCGGCGCCTACTCTTGTTCGAAACACGCCGCCGAGGCCGCGTTGCTAGCTGCAGCCGGTAAAGATTTCGCGCCGGTGATCCTGCGCCAGGGCACCGTCTACGGCTATAGCGCGCGCATGCGCCTCGATCTCGTCGTCAACACGTTCATCAAGGATGCGCTTTTGCGCGGCGCGCTCTATCTGCACGGCGGCGGATGGATGTACCGGCCGCTGGTGGACATCACCGATGTCGCCGCGGCGCACGTGCGCTGCCTCGAGGCGCCCGCCGAAGCGGTGGGCGGCGAGATCTTCAATGTCGTGCACGACAATTTTCAGATCCGCGAACTGGCCATGCTGGTCACCGGCTCGCTCTCACTCATCGGGCGCCACGCGCGGCTGGAAAATGCGCCCGTGCCCCTGATCAACCGCAACTACCGCTGCTCCAACCGGAAACTGCAAGATCGCATCGGATTTTCGCCGGGCGTCACCGTGCTCGAATCGATCGAGAAGATACTTTCGAATTTACCGGTCGACGACCCGACGCAGCTCTCGCATCCGCGCTACTACAATATCGGCTGGATGACGCTGCTCGACGAAATCGTCGCCGAGCAAAACGGTTTCGCGTCGGTGTGGGAGACCGCTCGCCGCTGAACTAGCCGTGCAGGCTGTCGAGCAGCGATTGAGCGTCCTTGGCGTCGGACAGATCGCCGTTGACTTTGTACTGCTTCAATGCGGCCGCGGCATCGACGATGGCGCTCTTCACGTCGCCGAGATTTTTTTCTGCCGTGGCGCGATCGAAGAGGGCATCCGCACTATCTGGGACCGCCGCAAGGTACACGTCGCAATCCAGCTTGGCTTTTGCCCACTCGTCGAGATTCAAGTACGAGAGGCCGCGATAGAAATTGCAGAGTGTGATCGTCGAATCTTTGGCCAAGCATTTGCTCAATTCGGTGATGGCGGCGGCGTATTCGCCGGCCGTCACTTCGAGATGTCCGAGTGACATGAGCGCGAACGGCCGGTCCGGGGTCAACGTCAGCGCTTGCTCGCAATCGGCGCGCGCGCCGGCGAGATTGTTGGCCTCGCGCCGTGTGTTGCAGCGATCGGCATATGCGTCGCCGTCGGTGTCGCGCAGCGAGATCGCTTTCGAAAGGTCCGCTTCCGCGCTCTTCAGATCGTCGAGGTAGTAGTTCGCTCGGCCGCGCCGCTCCCATGCGTAGCCGTCGGTGGGATCGAGGGCGATCGCTTTCGTGCAGTCTGCAACGGCGCCGTTGTCGTCGTTCATGATATCCCGAGTGTCGCAGCGCGTCGCATACGCATATTCGTATTCCGGGTCGAGCGCGATGGCTTGATCGTAGTCGGCCAACGCACCCTTACTATCGTCGAGGTTGGCCTTCGCGTCGCCGCGTGCGGCGAATGCTTCGGCGTCGTTCGGCTCGACGGCGATGGCCTTGCTGAACATCTCGATTGCGGCGGCATTCTTGCCGCCCTTGATGAGCGTGCGCCCCTGCTTGACGAAGTCGGCGGCAGCTGCTGCGGCGCCCTTATCGGGCGACGCCGTCGGACTTGGCGCTGCGCAGGCAGCGGAAGTTCCCCAACTGGCGATCGTCGCGGCGACGACCAAGAGCAACAGGGTGCGCATATATTTCATCGTATCGCACATTCGTGGGTCGGCTTACGCGACCTGCGACCGACCGCATGTGGACGTCGCGACCTACGGCGCAGGGCTGATGCGGCGGACGAACGACATCAATCCGTGTTCGACTGCTCTGAACGCTTTGAGAAAAAGACCGACGAACGCCGAGGGCGCGACGTACCCGTCGTCGACATCGATGATGCGGATGAATACTTGATAGGGCGCTGGGAGCCGGTCCGACCAGCGCCGGACGCGCGCATCGTCGAAGCCGCGCGCGCGCAGCGCGGATAAAACCGCGGCATCGTCAGGCGAAGCGGCGACGATCGCCGCGAACTGTGCGGTCGTAACCCCGAGCCGCTCCAGCAGCGCGCGGTCGATCGGTGAGTGCCCGAATAGATACGCGCCGAGTGCGCCGCCGCTGTCCATCTTGGCTTTGTCGATCAGTCGCGGCAGCCAACGGATGCCGTCGAGGTCATCGCTCCAGCGGCGCGGCGGCGAATGTGCGGTCATGTGATGTGTCCTCGTGCCACGAGATACTCCCGCAGCGCCGCTTGCCACGGTCGCGACGCCAGTCCGAGTTCCCCCAACTTCTCGCTCGCCAGCGCCGAATACGCCGGCCTGCGCGCGCGTGAAGCTACATGCTCGGAAGCCACTGCGACGGCGCGTGTCGCAAGTCCGGCTGCCTCGAAGATGCCGTCCGCGAATTCGCACCACGAGCATGGGCCGCTATTGGTGAGATGATACACCCCCGCCGGCGCGCTGCGTGCGGCGAGCGCCACGGTCAGCGCCGCAGCATCGGCGGCATACGTCGGGGTCATCACGATGTCGTCCACGACTTCGATGCGTTCGCCGCGCCGCGCCTTTGCCAGCATCGTCTCCACGAAGTTGCCGCCTTTGCCGCTCGATCCCGCCGTGCCGAAGACGCTCGCGATGCGCAAGACGTACGCATTTGGATTTGCGATGCGCACGAGCGTCTCGCCCGCGACCTTTGATGCTCCATAGACATTGACCGGCGCGACGCGGTCGGATTCGACGTATGGCTGCGTCGCGTGCGCGCTGCCGAAGACGTAATCGCTCGAATAGAAGGCTACCGATGCGCCGCGCTCGTTCGCTGCCGCCGACACGTTGTGGGCGCCGGTGCAGTTCACGCCAAACGCAAGATCGGGCCGGTCCTCGCATTCGTCGGTGCGATGGAACGCGGCGGTATTGACGACGATGTCGCCGGGTCGCAAAGGCGCGAACGCTCGCGTTAGAGACGGCCGGTCGGTGACATCGCACTCCGCGCGCGTAAGAGGCAAGACGTCGATGCCGGCAGCGGCCGCGGCTTTCGCGACGTCGGTGCCGATTTGGCCGCCAGGTCCGATCAGCGCAAGGCGCATGCCGGATGGGTCGAGTTCGATGGTGATGTCAAGATCGCGGATACGCGGGGTTGAGCGCCGCGAGGTCGGGCTTCTCCCGCATCGCGGGGATCATGGCGATCACGATGAAAAATGTGAGCGCCGCTTTGGGAAATGGCATGGTGTCGTCGACGAAACCGTGCAGCACGATCGCAAGCAAGGCGCCGTATGCGCCCACGGCGATGGGATCCGACCAAAGCTCGGTGCCTCGCGCGCGCAACAACATCCCGCCCAGAAAGACCGCCAGCAGCGCGAGCCCCGCGAAGCCGAGATCGGCGGCCGTTTCCAAGTACCAGTTATTCGCGCTGCCGTGCCACGCTGCGTCAAGCTGCAGCCCGCAGCTCGCGTTGCGGTCGGCGAAGTTCCCTGCGCCGACTCCGAATATCGGCGCGGACGCGATCAACGAGTCGGCGCACGACCAAAGCTGGCCGCGGACCGACATCGATGCGGTCGCGGTGGGGGTCGCGAGAAACTCGTGCTTCAATGCGTCGGGCGACAGCACGGCGCCCGCAACCGGTATTACGAAGAGCGCCACCGACGCAGCCACGACCGCGCCGCGTTTGGGCAGCGCCGCTAGCACGTGGACGTCCGCGTTGCGCCGCGTCCAGATGTACGCAGCCACGACCAGCACGGTTCCCGCCGCGCACGCCCAGAACGCGCCGCGGGAAAACGACAGCAGCAGATCCGACGTCAAGAGGCCGAGCAGCAACGCGCCCGCGATGAACGCGATGCGGTGCAAGCGCGCGAACAGCAACACCGAAAGGAGCACGGGGATGACGGTCTCTAGGTACGCGCCGAATTGATTGGGGCCCTCAAGTGTGGATGCGATGCGCGGCACGAGTGTGCCGTCGGCGGCTTTGAAGACGTCCGGTGCGCCGGTGAAGCTCTGCCACAACCCGTCGAGGCCCACCACAGCACTTGCGATGAACAGCACGCTCGCGACTTTCATAGCATCGGCCGACGACCGCACCGCCACCGCGGTGATGCAAAACGCGCCGGCGTACCACCACCATTTGAGCGCGTCGCGAATGGCATCGGGCCTATTTTCGGACCATGCGATGCTCGCCACCGCGAGAATTGCGAATGCGATCAGGGCGGACGGTGCGATGTCGCCCCGCAAGGCGCTCGCGAATTGCGCGCGGACTTGCGGCCGCACGATCGCCGCGATCAGCAAGCCGGCAAGCGATCCAACGAAGGCAGCCTTCGACACCGTGACGAGTGTGGGTCCAAGCGCGTGATACCACGCGAACGGTGCGGTGGCCGCAAGCGATGCGCCGGCGGTCCACGTCGCGCGATAAGCCAGCACGCCAGCGACGATAGCCAGCGCGATGTAGCATAAGGCAACGGGGGTCGTCAGCGGCAACGCATCCTTTTTCTATTCGCAATGTAGGAGGGTGAGCAACCCGTACTAGGGTGAGCAACCCGTACTAGGGTGAGCATCGCTCACCCATTTGGGCAAGCGATGCTTACCCTACTACAATTGCCTCCTACAATTCGGAGATAATATCGAGTACCAATAGGCGCTCCTGTGGTTTCGTCATACCCACTTTGACTGCTTGATTAAGCAAACGCAAAATCTCTTGGTCGGGTTCCAGCGCTACGTAGCGGAGGATTGGATCCCCCACGCTTGCCTGCTCCCCGACGTGCCGGAGGACGCGAACGCCCACCCGGCGCGCGTCTTCCGCGGTCCGGCCGCGCTTCGCGAGGACGACGCTTTCGCCGATCGCGCCGGCGTCGATCCGGTTTATGAAGCCGTCGCTGGCGGATGCCACGTCCGTGCCGGCCGGAAATTTCCGGTCGAAATGGTCCAGAACGCCGCCCTGCGCATCGACCATCGCCTCTAGTTTCCGCCGCGCGGCGCCGCTTCGCAATGCGGTGTCGATGCGCACCTGGCCTTCCCCTATGCTCGCGACACCGCACACTTCCAGCATCGCAATGGCGACCGCTCGCGACACGTCTCGCAATCGGGAACTTCCGCCGCCTTCGAGAACGAGCAATGCCTCATCGAGTTCGAGCGCGTCGCCGGCCGCATCCGCGAGCGGCTCGTCCATCGCCGTCAGCAATGCTCTGACCCGTTTCCCCATCTTGGCGCCGATCTCCACCATCGTACGCGCAAGTTCGCGCGCTTCGCCCATCTCGCGCATGAACGCACCGGCGCCGACTTTGACGTCGAGCACGATCGCCGACGCGCCTGCCGCGATTTTCTTGCTCATGATGGATGCGGCGATGAGCGGAATGCTCGCGACCGTGCCGCTGCGATCGCGCAAGGCGTACAGTTTCTTGTCGGCGGGCGCAAGCGCGACGCTCGCAGCCGCGACTGCGCATCCCACCAATTCTACTTGCGCTT
Organism: Candidatus Eremiobacteraceae bacterium; assembly: GCA_036511855.1. Taxonomy (NCBI): domain Bacteria; kingdom Bacillati; phylum Vulcanimicrobiota; class Vulcanimicrobiia; order Candidatus Eremiobacterales; family Candidatus Eremiobacteraceae; species Candidatus Eremiobacteraceae bacterium. Next base: position 22,697 of record DATCBN010000109.1, read on the forward strand.
TGAATTCTTCGATGCTCAGTTCGACGCGCGCGCCCGGCACACACTCGATCTTGTCAAGCGTGCCGCCCGTGTGGCCGAGCGCGCGGCCCGAGAGCTTCGCGACGCGCGCGCCGCACGCAGCCGCGAGGGGCACCGCCACGAGTGTCACCGCGTCGCCGACCCCACCCGTCGAATGTTTGTCCACGACTGGACCGCCCAGGTCGCTCCAATCGATGGTCTCGCCGGACGCGACCATGGCGCGGGTCAACGCGGTGGTCTCGTCGATATCCATGCCTGCGGCGCAAACGGCGCGCAGCCAAGCCGTCATCGCTTCGTCGTCGACGCCGCCCTCGTCGTAAGCGCTGATTAGCCGTTCGATCTCGCGGTCGCTCAACGTCGCGCCGCCGCGCTTGCGCTCCGCCAGCCGTCGCGCGTCGTCGTCCGCGCGGCTCACGGGCCTACGTGCTCGACGATTCCTCGCAGAAGTGCAAGCACGTCGCCCGATGCTCGGCCGACGACCGCTTGTACGTCGGCGTGATTCGGATGTGCCGCGGGAGCGTCGGATTGGGCAAGCGATGCTTGCCCTAGTACAGGGGGCGATGCTTGCCCTAGTACAGGGGTAGCGGGTTGCCCTACTACGGCATCTCGTGGGACCGCGGAATTCGAGATCACCGAAATCCCCAACACGCGCAAGCCGGCGTGCCGCGCCGCGATGACCTCCGGCACCGTCGACATCCCCACCGCGTCGGCGCCAAGACCCGCCAGCATGCGCAGTTCTGCATCGGTCTCGTATTGCGGCCCGATCATCGCGACGTACACACCTTCTTCAAGAGCGATGCCCGCGGCTGCCGCCGTGCGCCGGGCGATGTCGCGCAATCCGCTATCATAAGCGTCGCGCATTGACGGGAAGCGCGGTCCGGGCATCCCGGATCCGATGAGCGGGCTCGTGCCGGTCAGATTGATGTGGTCGCTGATCAGCATGATCGTGCCGGGACCAAACGCCGGATTGATCCCGCCCGCGGCATTGGTGACGAGCAGCGTCGTCGCGCCCATCATCTGCGCGACGTAGACCGGGAACACGACTTCCCACATCGGATGGCCTTCGTAGAAATGAATGCGGCCGTCGAACAACGCGACGGGTACCCCGGCAAGCCGGCCGACGAGCAGCCGGCCGCGATGACCGGCGACGGTCGTCACCGGAAATTGCGGCAGTTCGTGATAGTCGAACGCGGTGGCGTCGGTCAGCGCATCCGCGATCGGGGCGAGACCTGAACCCAAGATGATCGCGATTTTCGGCTTCAGCCTCGTATGCTTGCCGATGTGATTCACGTTGAGCGTGACCTGATGGGTCAGCGAGTTCAAGGCCGCTATTGTCTCGCCGCCGACGCCGCGCGCCGGCCTACGTAATCTGCCATGAACGCGAGCAATTGCGCGAGTTCTTTCACCCGCAGCAACGTGCCGGCGGCGAGGAAGACCGCACCCGAGGTGACGATGTCGACGGCGAGCGTGGCCAAGTGCTGCCAGATGGTGCCCGCGTCATGCCAAAGTATGTCGTTGACGAAGTAGCCCGCGAACGCCATCAGGCCGGAAGCCAGAACGACCCTGAGGACCGACGCGCCGGCGAGTTCGTCGTCGGACGCGCCGATGCGGTTGCGCAGCAGCGAGTAGAGGATCACGGCCTCGGCGAGCGACGCGAACGAATTCGCCGACGCAAGTCCGTTGATGCCGAACGGATGCACGAGCAACGCCGAGAGGATGACGTTGAGCACCATCACCGAACTTGCGACGATCACCGGCGTGCGCGAATCCCGCATCGCGAAGAAACAGCGCGTGAGCAAGATGCTGGCCGCGAGGCCGAGCAGGCCGACGGAATAGAACTGCATGGCTCCGGCCGTGCGCACGAGATCGCCGTGCGTGAACGCGCCGCGCTCGAAGAGCACGCTGATGACCGGCTGTGCGAGCACGATAAGCCCGAGTGCCGCCGGCATGGTGATGAGCGCGGTCATGCGCAGGCCTGCCGACGCCGTCACGCGCAACGACGGCAATTCGTTGCTCGCGAATTGTGCGGACAGGATGGGAAAGATAACGGTGGCGATAGCGACCGCGAACAATTGCTGCGGAAAACCCACCACTTTGGTGGCGTACTGCATGGCGGCGATATTGCCGTTGGGCAGCATCGCCGCGAAGTACTTGTCGAAGAGCAGGTTGGCTTGGCCCACCGCAGAGCCCACGACGATCGGCCCCAGGATCACGAAAAGACTGAGCAGCCCCGGATGGTTCAGATCGATGACCGGCCGGTACTTGCAGCGCTTGAAGTAGCTGGGCAGCTGCACGAGCAACTGCGCCACCGCGCCCGCCGCCGTGCCGAACACAAGTCCGTAGATGCCGTAGCGGTCGTAGAGCCATAGCACGCCCGCGATGGCGCAGACGTTGAGCGCCACGCCTTGCAGGCTCGCGGCTTTGAAGCGCCGCATCGCGTTGAGCAAAGCCTGCACGACCCCTGCGATAGACGTCGCGATGATCGTCGGCATCATGATCTGCGTCATGCGCGTGGTCACGCCGGCCTGTCCGGCCGGGAATCCGAAAAGCGACACGATATACGGCGCCGCAAACCAGCCCGCCACCGCGCACACCGTGAGCACGATGAGCAGCACGTTGATGACGGTGCTGGAAAGCCGCCAAACCTCTTCGGTCTCGTCGGAGGCGAAGTAGCCGCTGAAGACCGGAACGAGCGCGCTCACGAGCGCCCCGTTGAAAACGCCGAACACAAGCGTGGGAATTATGGCGGCGACGAGAAACGAATCGAGTTCCCATTGCTCGCCGAAATACCGCGCGTTGACCATCTCGCGGCCGAAGCCGAGCACCATGCTCATCAGCGTAGCGAGCATGACGGCAAGCATGTGTGCCGCCGGTCTTGCCACGGGCAACTCGGCGACTGCCGGCCGCTTGGCGGTAGCCATGCGAGGTGCGTTCGGACCGGCGGGCCGCGGCGCCTACTGCGGGGGAAGGTTTCTCATTCGCCCGTAATATTCGACAAAGTGAAAATCGACGCGATCCTGCAGCACCGCAAACCCTGCTTTTCCTTCGAATTCTTCCCACCGCAAAGCGACGAAGGCGTGGCGCGCCTGCTGTCGACCGTCGAAGTGTTGCGCCCGCTCGAGCCGGCCTTCGTTTCCGTCACCTACGGCGCCGGTGGGAGCACGCGCGCGCGCACCATCGAGGTGACGAAGGCCATCAAGCGCGATCTCGGCGTCGAAGCGATGGCCCATCTGACCTGTGTCGGCGCCGATGTCGCCGGTCTGCGCGGCGTGCTCGATGAAGTGGCGGAGGCCGGCATCGACAATCTGCTGGCACTGCGCGGAGACCCGCCCGGCGGCACCGGCCGGTTCGTGCCCTATGCGGGCGGCTTGCAGCACGCATCCGATCTGATGGCGCTGGCCACGCGCGACTACGACTTCTGCGTGGGCGGCGCATGCTATCCGGAGATGCACATCGAGTCGACCGACGCCGCGACCGATCTTCGTCACGCGTTGCTCAAAGTCGCGTCAGGCGCGAAATTCCTCATCACCCAGCTGTTCTTCGACAACGAACGCTACTTCTCGTTCGTGGCGCGCGCGCGCAGGGCGGGAATCGGCGTTCCCATCATTCCGGGCATCATGCCGATCACCGGCGCCGATCAAATAGCGCGATTCACAAGCCGCTGCGGCGCGAGCATCCCCGACCGCCTCGGCCGCGCGCTTGAAGTGCGCAAGACCGAGCCCGAAGCCGTGCTCGATCTCGGCGTTGCCTATGCCACGCTGCAGTGCGTCGATCTGCTCGCGCGCGGCGTGCCCGCCATCCACTTCTATACGCTGAACAAATCGCCGGCCACGCGCGCGGTGGTGTCGGCGTTGCTCGCGGCGCGGCCGTGGGAGCCGGCGCGTGGATTGCGATATCTCGACGGCGCCGACGCGTTATTGGAAGGCGCGCTCTCGTCGATCGACGATCGCTCGGAGTAGCGCGGTCGTCGCGGGGCGTCCGCTTGGCTGCCGCGCCGGAAGGGAAAGCAGTCGAACGGCCCAAGTGGTCGCTGATATGCGCGCCACCATTGGATATCTGCTGATTGTCGCGGCGCTGACCGCGACGGTCTGTGCCAATGGCGCACGACCGTCGGCGGCCACGCCCGTTCCCAGAGCTTCGCAGACGGCGCCGCCGGACGTAGCGGCTCCTTCGCCAACTCCTCAGCCGCTCGAGATCGGCGGCCAAATCGTTGACCTCGAGCGCGGCTTCATCGTCTTCGCGAGCGGCGACGCATTTAAGCTCGATCCGCAAGTCGTCACACAGGACGCGTCGACGGGCGCACCGCCGACATTTGCGATTCAACCTGGATCGTACGCGGTGGCGACGCTCGACCCTTCTAGCAGACTTGTGACACTGATCAGAATCTCCCGCACGCCGCTAAGTGAGGGAACGCCGGCCGCGCAAGTACCGCGAAAATACGTAGCGGTGGAGTCGTCGCCGCAGCCGAATCCAGATCTCGTTCCCGCCAAGTCGTTGTACACGAGTCCTCTTACGCCTACGGAAACGGTCACCGTCGTCGTGCAAGTTCCGGCGAACACGCCCTATACGGACGATGTCTACGTCGCCACCGACACGAGCGGCTGGAATCCGCAAGCCATCAAGACACAGCGAATGGACGGTCTGCATTTCCGCATTCAGTTCGAGCTTAAAGGAGGCACCGATTTTCACTATCTCTTCACGCGCGGCTCTTGGCAAACCGTCGAGCGAGACAGAGCCGGCCTTGCGCGCAAGCCGCGCGACCTTTACGTGCCCGGTGGCGCCGCGCAAGCCATCGATGCGACCGTTTTCCGCTGGGCCGATCTTCCGTAACGCTGCTCTCGTTGCTGTCGCGCTATGCGCGCTCGGGCTCTACGCATGCGGCGGCGGCGGTGGCAGTTCCGCTGTTCCCAAGCCGCATCCAAGCCGGATGACGGATTCCGGTGCGATTCCGAATTACGTGCCGCCCAGCTTTCCGTCGGCCGAATGGCCTCAATTCCGTCGCGATGATCAGCGCACGGGAAACAACCCCAACCAGATGCTGATCACAAAGGCCAATGTGGCCACGCTCGCGCCGAAGTGGATATCCAATTCGGTCGGCGGCATGTTCGCGACGCCGATCGTCGTCAACGGCAGCGTGTATAAGGCCGACTTCGGCGGCCATATCCTCAGCTTGAACGAAGCGACCGGCGCGACGGCGTGGACATTTGTGACGGGCCAGGACGGCGCGTTTATCAGCACGCCGACCTATAGCAATGGAGTCCTTTACGAGGGCACGACCAGAGGCGTGTTCTACGCCATTGACGCCGCGACCGGCGCGCTCAAGTTCAAGTACCCGGATGTCGCGCTCAATGCGGGCTATGAAGGGTCGGCGATTGTCGCCGGCGGCGTTGTGTATGAAGGGGTCAGCAATTTAGATGAGGAGACCAACCGCTGCATCGCAGACGACCAATTTGTGTCATTTTCTTCCACGTCGCCCACGATATTGAATACCCTTACGATAACGCCGCCGGGAAGCACGGGCGCAAGCGTTTGGGCATCGCCGATGATCGATCCGCAGGGGTATGCGTATTTGGCCACGGGCAACACCTGTCTTGGGCCCCAGACCCTCCTCGAAGCCGATGCGATCCTCAACGTCGGTCCAGCCACGATGAAACTCAACTGGGCTGAGCCGGGTCCGCCGGACTCGCACGATCTCGACTTCGGCGCTACGCCTGTTTACGTCGATGGGATGGTCGTCGATGGGGCTAAAGATGGCTTGATCTACGCCTTTGCTACTCTCACGGGCGCGTTGGCCTGGAAGACAAACGGCGGCATTTCGAACGGCGCCATCATCGGCTCGCCTGCGACGGATGGAACGCATATCTTCGTGCCCTTTTACGTCGGGTCGACCGGTGGCGCGATCGTCGCGCTGAATCTTGACGGAACCGTTGCCTGGACCGTGCCGACGGAATCCGACGAGAACGGCTTCGGCCCGTTATCGGCGCCGGCCGTGTCGCAAGGAATGATCTTCGTCGGTTACACTGACACCGGCTGCGCCACCGGCCCGTGCGACGGCATATCTGCGCTCGATGCGAACACCGGCCAGCTGCTGTGGCGGTATAGGACCACGCACGCGATCTACACGGGACCTGCCATCGTCGACGGCGGCCTTTTCGTTGGCGAATTTGACGGCTCATCGGTCTACTGCTTCACGCCGAACGGCATCTGAGGCCGAAACGGAGGCGCACATCATACATTTCTCTTCATGCCGGGCGAAGTTGCATTCGGCAACGCGGCTAGCGCTCGCGATCTGTTCGCTTGCCCTTGCTGCTTGCGGCGGTAATTCTGCCGGCCCCATGCCGCGTCATAGCACAGCGCCGCAGTCCGGCGCGATTCCCAATTACGTGCCGCCCAACTTTCCGTCGGCCGACTGGCCGCAATTCCGCCGCGACGATCAGCGCACGGGGAACAATCCCAACCAGACGCTGATCACCAAGGCCAACGTGGCCACCCTCGCGCCGAAATGGATATCTAATTCACCGGGCGGCATGTTCGCGTCGCCTGTGGTCTTCAACGGCGAGGTGTACAAGGCCGACCTCGGCGGACACATTCTCGAATTGAATGAAGCCACCGGTGCGACGGCATGGACGTTCTTGTCGGTCGACGGCGCCGGGTTTATCAGCACGCCTGCCTACAGCAACGGCGTTCTCTACGAAGGAACGGTCAAGGGCGGATTTTACGCCGTCGACGCCGCGACCGGCGCGTTGAAGATTCAGTACCCGTCGGTCACGCCAAATGCGAGCTTTGAATCGTCGGCGCTAGTCGCAGGAGGCGCCGTATATGTGGGCGTCACCAACCTGCACGAGGACAGCACTGGCTGTATCGTCGCTGATCAATTTGTCGCGTTTTCGCCTCAGTCGCCAACGATCGTGAATGACCTTACCATAACACCTCCGGGATCCAGCGGCGCAAGCGTCTGGTCGTCGCCGATGATCGATCAGAACGGGTATGCCTATATTGCCACCGGCAACTCGTGTACGGGGCCGGCGCTTGAAGCCGCCGACGCGATCCTCAAAGTGGGTCCCGCGACGATGAAGATCAACTGGGACCAACAGGGGCCGCCGGACGGCCACGATCTCGACTACGGTGCGACGCCGGTCTACGTCAACGGCATGGTCGTTGATGGATCAAAAGATGGCAATGTCTACGCGTACGTCGCAGCCACCGGAGTGCTGGCTTGGAAGACCAATGCCGGCATCGCGAGCGGCGCCGTCATCGGCTCGCCCGCGAGCGACGGGTCGCACGTCTTCGTGCCTTATTACGTGGCGGGGGCGGGCGGCGCGATTGTCGCGCTAAATCTTGACGGAAGTGTGGCATGGACTCTGCCGACGGCCCGCGATCAGAGCGGCATCGGCGTCCTGTCGGCACCGGCCGTCTCGCAAGGCATGATTTTCGTGGGCTACGCAGAGGCCGGCTGCACGACCGGACCGTGCAACGGCATATCGGCACTCGATGCGAACACTGGCCAGGTGCTCTGGCGCTACGCCACGATCCACGCGATCTATGCCGGACCGGCCATCGTCGACGGCGGCTTAATCGTAGGCGAATTTGACGGCACGTCGGTATATTGCTTCACGCCGAACGGCATATGATGGCCCCTGTAGGAGGGCAAGCATCGCTTGCCCCGTCTGATTGTAGGGGCCGACCTTTATGGTCGGCTCCGCTTGCCCCGGTGCTGGACGCCCCTGTACTAGGGCAAGCATCGCTTGCCCATCGCGCAATCGCGATCGCGGCATTATTACTGATCTCCTCGACGGCTAGCGCCAATGCGGATCAGCAGCCAGTGACCGTCGGTCACGCGCCGATCACGATCGCCGCGGACCGCGTGATGTACTTCAGTAACGAGGCGACCATCCAAGCACGCGGACACGTGCGCGCCACGTTGCCCGACGGCGCATCGTTGACGGCCGACGCTTTTTCGATGGATCTTTCGCTTGAGCGCATCGTCGCAGCCGGGCACCTCACGATTCACACTTCTGCCGGCGATTTCTCCGGCGCCGCGATTGCCGATTTTCTGCCCTTCCGGCGCTTGTACTTCGTCCCTCTAGTCCCCGGCGCGGATCGTTGGACGTTTCTGAACGGAGACTACGCGCATCCGGAAAAAGGCCGCGAGATGCCGGGAGACGCGTTCTTCCTCGCCGACTTCGGCGCCACACGCCCGTTCATCGTCGCCAAGCGTGCGATCATTGACCCGACGACCTTCGCCCGTTTCGCCCCGGCGTCGTTCGGTCTGTTCAACGGCACGATCCGCACGCCGCCATTGCCGCCGTTCGTCGAGAATTTCTCCGAGGACCCCAATTTCGGAGTGAACGCCCTTTCCGGCGCGACGTATGACATCCCGTACGGTTTCGCGGGTTCCGCCACTACGCTCGACGCGGTCCACTTGCGCTACGATCAGACGCTCAACACGTATGCCTCGTTCGAACATCATCTCGTCGCTCCGAGCGGCGCATATGCCGTGTTCAGCCTGAATCCGGCGACGCAACTGAACAAACAATGGAATCTCTTAGGATATGCCCCGCTTGGCGCTAAGGCCGCGCTCGAATTGACCACGCAATTGTTCACGTTCCAATCCGGGCTTTCGCAGCCGCTTTCGTCAAACGGATTCGCCGACGTCAAAGTGCTGCGCGCGTTGCACCATTCTTCGCTCACGTTCGAGCTCACGCCGCAGTACGGGAACTTGCTCGCGCCCACGCCGCGCGGCTTCTACGGCAATTCGTCGCACACGTACGCGCAGAATCATCCGATGACGTTCGGCGCATCTTGGTCGAGCTTCGACGAACCGCTGTGGAAATCGGGACTATCCTTTCGCGTGCAGTCGGGTTTCGGCTACGACCATGACTATTTTGGCATAGGAGTGCTGCACCCCCAGACCGTCACGACCAAGTTCGTAGGCGCATCGCTTGAAACGCCCGTCTACCCCGGTCCATTCAAGTCGGGACTCACGGCAGTGTATCAAATTCAGCGGACGTGGCTAAGCTTCCCCAACGTCGTCGACCGCGACACGCTCGCCGTCACCGACAGCCGCCGGTTCAACCGCTCCTTGATCCTGCTCGCATCCGGCGTGTTCGATTCGATTTCGACGCACGATCTGGCCGCCACGTTCTCGGCACCCAACGCGACAACGGGTTTAACCCCGTCTCCACAGTCTAACAACGGCATCGCGAATGTGGGCGGCGTTGGCATCTATCCGCAATTCCTCGGCGCCACTAACCGGGCGTTCGGCCTGACGGCGGAATTCCAACCGAATAACGCCTTTCAGATGTCGATGTCGCTGCAGCAAAACAATTACTCACCGCTTCAGACGCCCACTCACTTCGGACCGCCGCGCTATCAATTCAGCGGTGATGTGCGGTTCAAGATCTCAAAGACGACGTCGCTCGATATCGCGCGCGCCTATTTCTTCAACTGGGGCGGGCTCGGCTGGACGCCGCGGTTCTCGCTGCAGGTGACGCCGCAGTAGCATTGCTGTAAACTCTGTAGGAGGGCCATTGTACTAGGGCGAGCATCGCTTGCCCATGGGTGAGCGTTGCTCACCCTACTACTACCAGGCGTTGTTTACGCGAAGTAGCGGTAGAGTTCGGTGCCCGCGGCTTGCGCCGCCGCGAGCGGCACGTCCGGCTCTGTGAGTATCTTGGTGAGATCGGCGAGAGCCGCTTCCATGTTGCGTACGGCGTCACTTTTCTCCGGCTGAGAGTATCTTCCGACGTACACCGGAACCGCCTCGGCGCCAAGGCGAAGCTTGAAGTGAACGAGCCCCTCGTCTTCGGAGATGCCGAGATCGACCGCGCTAAATCCCTCGGTCGCGGCCTCTTCGAGAACCTTGCCCAGCAGGTAATGATTGGGATGCAAGGACAGCAGGTCCAGATCGGATGCGCTGAATTTGTAGTACAGAGTGTCGCCCCACCGTATGAAAAGCATCGCCGCAACGGCGCGGTCGGCAGCGTGCGCCGCGACGACGAATCCACGGTCGGGAAAAAAGCGTTCGGCGAGCCGCTCAAAAAATTTGCGCGGCTGCGGCAGCAAGCGATGCTTGGCAACGCGCAGCCGCGAATGAAGGGCGTAGAATGTCTCGACGGATTCGTCACCGCTCAAGAGGCGATGCGTTAGTCCTGCGCGTTCGGCGGAGCGCATTCGCGCCCGCTGTTTTGGGTGCAGACGCGCGGTGACTCCGGGCGCTCCGCCGGCGAGAGAGACCGTCTGATGCACGCCGATTTCGCGCGAATCCGCGAGCGAACCGGGCGCGACGCGCGACCGGATTTGCCACGGCACGCCTTCTGCGCACAACGCAGCTTCGAGCGCGGCCCAATCGTCGCCGAGCGGCTCGCACACGTCGGCGAACGCGAACGCGACTCTGCGCCGGCCGCGAAAGTCATCGACTTCGGCGTACGGCAATCCGGCGACCACGCTGCCGCCGCGCACGAGCGCTGCAATCCGAACGGGAAAGCCGTACGTGGACGCGACGAGATCGCCCCAGTCGGAACTTTGGAATAGCGTCTGCCGATGCGACTTCGCGAAATCGAGCCAGCGCGCGCTATGGGGATCGATATGCTCGAGCGTGGCGTCGTCTGTGCGTTCCATGAATCTCCGCGCGGCGATTGTGCGTGCGACGACGTGCGTTCGCGCTCGCCGTGCGGGAACCCCCGGATGCGTGATGGAAACTGCGGACGTGCGCTCCAAACGTCTGCTTGTCATCGGGCTCGATTGCGCGACGCCCGAACTGCTCTTCGACCGGCCTGATTGGAAGTTGCCCACACTGCGAGCATTGATGGCACGCGGCACCTACGGAACGCTGCGCACCGTCACGCCGGCCATCACCATTCCAGCATGGGCCTGCATGATGACGGGAAAAGATCCAGGCGAGCTCGGCATCTACGGATTTCGCAATCGAACCGATCATTCGTATACCGGTCTGCGGCTGGCCACGTCGTTGTCGGTCAAAGAACGAACGCTGTGGGATGTGCTCGGCGCCGCAGGCCGCGATATCGTCACCATCGGCGTGCCGCCGGCATATCCTCCGAAACCGGTGAACGGCACGACGGTCGGCTGCTTTCTCACGCCCGGACCGCAGAGCGCGTACACGTATCCCGCGAGTGCGAAAGATGAGATCGCCCAGCTCTTGCACGCCGACTATCTCGTCGATTGCCCGAATTTCCGAACCGAAGACAAAGACGGCCTGCTGCGCCAGCTTTACGACATGACGGAGCGCCGCTTCGCCGTGGTCGAAGACTGGCTCGAGCGCAAACCGTGGGACTTCTTCATGTTCGTCGAGATCGGTTCGGACCGTCTCCACCACGGCTTTTGGAAATTCTTCGACCCGCTGCATCGCGGGCACGTGCCCGGCAACAAATATCAGGGCGTCATCCGCCAATACTACGAAGACCTCGACGCCATGCTGTCGCGGGCGCTTGCACGGATCGACCAAGACGAGACGCATATATTCGTCGTCTCCGATCACGGCGCAAAGCGCATGGACGGCGGCATCTGCATCAACGAGTGGCTCATCCGAGAGGGCTACCTCACGCTGAAATCGATTCCGGACTCGCCCACGCCATTCGCAAAGCTGGACGTCGACTGGTCGCGCACGTCCGTTTGGGGTGAAGGCGGATACTATGCGCGCGTCTTTTTCAACATCGCCGGCCGCGAGCCCGAAGGCACGGTGCCGCCCGGCCGCGTCGAAAAGCTGGCCGAAGAAGTCGCGCGCAAAATAGCAGCCATCCCCGACGATTTGGGGCGGCCTCTCGCCAATGAAGTTTTCCGGCCGCACGAGATCTACCGCACAGTGCGCGGCATCGCACCCGATCTCATGGTCTATTTCGGCGATCTCCATTGGCGCTCGGTGGGATCGGTCGGCTACCGCGCGCTGCACACATTCGAAAACGACATCGGGCCCGACGACGCAAATCACGCCCGCTACGGCATCTACATCGAAGCGTTGGCGGACCGGCCGGGTCTCGGGCGATCAGACGACGTCGACATCCTTTCGATGTACGAGCGCTTCGCGCGCGCCTCGGGACTCGCGCTGGCCGGCTAACCGCCGCATTTTGGCTTCTGCCGCCAGAAATGCAAGTGTTCGAGGCCTTTTGCGATGACGCTTGCGGCTAGCGCGCGCCCGTGTGGCGAATAATGACCATCGACGGTGCCGAAGAGCGGTACCCGCTGCGCATCTAATTCGGCGTGAACAAACGCAGGGTAGAGATCGATAGAAGGGACCTCGGTTCTCGCGATGACGCGCTGCAGGTCGCTCTCAAAATCGTTGCCCGCCGGCGGTCCGAGATCGAGCCACACCCAATCGGGAAATGAATACACTTCGGATGTCACGGCATCTTCGAGCGGCGAGACGTGCCCGACCGTCGGATTCGCGACGACGATCAGAGCGATACACGCGCGCGCAAGTTTGTCCTTCATGCGCATCAAGGACTCGCGCGTAGGTTCTTGCCAGGTCGCGTTGTAGGATTTCCAATCGATCTCGGCGGTTTTGGGCAGCGGGTACGAGTCGGCGATGTTGGTGTTGTTCAACTGTACGATGACGGCGTCCACGACACCGAGGGAAAGTATGTTGTCGATATATTCTTCAAAGCCGTCAAGGCCTTTTAGCGGTGAAATCGATACGAGCTTAGGCTCTTTTGGAAAGCCGAGCTCACGCCAGTTCGTCCGTAGCTTCGCTTCGACAAGGCCGGGGATGGAAGTGTCCCAGCGTGTATTGTAAAACGCATACGAGTTGCCGAGGTACGCGATGCGGTAGTAACGATCGCTTAACCCGGGGAACGGGTCTTCGCCGGCCACGATCTCGCCGCTTCCGGGCGCATCGGACTTCGAGAATGTTCGCGCGCTGGGCTCGGCGCTTTGAACGGCTGGACCCGAAAGCGTGACCTTCCGAATCCTCCGATTGCCGGTATCGGCAACAATAAGGCTTCCGTCGGCCAATCTCGCCACGGCGAACGGCTCGTCGAACAGAG
>DATCBN010000110.1 GCA_036511855.1 Candidatus Eremiobacteraceae bacterium
CCCGCCGATTCCGCGACCCGCGTGCTGCGCCTCTACGTGACTTCGTCGGCCGCGCGTGGAGCACTGACGGTCCATCTCGACGGCCGCACGTACGCGGACGCCTCGCTGACCGGTTTGCGCTCCGCTCGCGACGGCGTTTATACGCTGGTCTACCGCGCGCGGGTCCCGCAGCGAATCGACGTCGAATTCACTACGGCGTCGACTTTTTCTGCCGGTGGGGGCGTGGGATTTCGCGCCGCCACGCTGGCCCCGTTCGCACGGGTCTCGGCGGCGCCTTCGCTCGACGAAGCGACGTATCACAACGACAAGCTTCGAACGGGCTGGAATCCCAACGAATCCATCCTTAATACGACTAACGTTTCGCCGTCGACATTCGGACTTTTGAAGACCTTGACCGTGGACGGCAACGTCCTTGCGCAGCCGCTCTACCTTTCACAATATCCGCTGCCCAGCGGCACGCAAAACGTGCTGATCGTGGCCACCGAGCACGACTCGATCTACGAATTCAATGCCGATAGCGGCGATCTGATCAAGCAGGTCAGCTTGGGCCAGTCGCAATCGTCGAACGACGTGGGCTGCCAAGACATCAGGCCCGAGTACGGCATCACGTCCACGCCCGTCATCGATCGCGCAAAGGGCCGGATCTACGTCGTCGCGGGCGTCGAACCGACAGCGTTCAATTTCCACACCAAGCTGCACGCGCTGGACATCGGCACGCTGCAAGACGTCGTCAGCCCCGTCGAGATCAAAGCGACGGTGACGCTGAGCAACGGATCCACGCGATCGTTCGATCCGCACAACCAGATGAACCGCGCGAGCATGGCTTTCGCGAATCAGTCGATCTATCTGGGAATCGGTTCGCATTGCGACAACAACCCCGGCAATATCGTCGGCTGGGTATTGCGGTACAATGCCTCGCTCCAGCGAATCGGAAAGTTCGCCACCACGGAAGACACGGATTCGTATCTCTTGAGCAGTGTTTGGATGACGGGCTTCGCGCCCGCGATCGATGAGGGCGGGAACCTGTATGCCATCACCGGCAACGGTTCGTTCGACGCGGAAAATGGCGGCAAGAATTTCGGCGAGAGCGTGATCCGGCTGCCGCTCGACCTATCGCAGCCTTCGGACTATTTCACACCGGATGACTGGTCCGATCTCAACAACGGCGATGTCGACTTCGGCTCGGGCGGGGTGATGCTGCTGCCGCCGCAACAGGCGGCGGTGAGACAGATCGCCATCGCTCAAGGCAAGGCGTCCACGATCTTCGTGCTCAACCGCCACAACCTCGGCAAGGAGACGTCCAACGACGCGGGCGCTTTACAGACCATACCGAACACAGGTGGCGGCGTATGGGGCGGCCCGACCTACTACAGCGGTCCGACGGGCCAGTTCGTGTACTATCAAGCGGGCGGCGCACGACTGCTGTCTTTCGCCGTCGTTCAAAACTCAAGCGGTGTGCCGCAATTGCAATTGTCGTCCACCGGATCGAGTTTTTCCGGCTACGGCGGATCCACGCCGGTGGTATCGTCCGATGGACAAATGCCGGGTACCGGTATCGTGTGGCTCGTAAACCGAGCGAGTAATCCGCTGGTTCTCGAAGCCTACGATGCGACCGACGTTTCGAAGCTGCTCTTCAGCGGCGCCGCAGGCAGCTGGGGAAACCCGCAGCAAAACGGCTTCGTGACGCCGCTCGTCGCCAACGGCAACGTCTACGTTCCGGCTACCAACACGGTCTCGATGTTCGGCCTCGGAGGGACCGACATCGCGCCGCCAGCCGGTCCGGGCGGAGCACTCGCGCCAGGCGAACATCGGATCACGGGGACGATCGTCGGTGTGGCGGCCAGCACATTGACGTTGCGGCTGCGCGACGGACGGAACGCGAAAATCGACCTCACGCTTGCGCGCGCCGCGCAGCACCTCGGCATTTTGCCGGTCGGCCATGCGGTGACCGTCTACGGCTCCATCGACCGCGCGGGAGCGTTTCACGCTACGAGCATCGGCCACACGAGTCCGAATCCCGCCAACTGGTCCCCGGACCGGTAGCCGTAACCTCTGTAGGAGGGTGAGCAGCGCTCACCCATGGGCAAGCGATGCTTGCCCTCCTACATAAGCTGCGTGGGGTGAGCGTTGCTCACCCTCCTACGTGGGCCGCGATCTATTCGGAGTCGACTGGCCTTGTGTCGGGGGGCTGGCTCAGAAGGCTCTTGATCGTCACGTTCCCAGTGGGAATCGGCGTGAATCTCCTGGGCTCGCTTCCAAAATTGAAAAGTGTGAACAGATCGTCCGTCTTCGAATCTAGTTGTCCAAGCGATGACAAGCCGTAGACGTCCTCGATGAAGTGCGGAATCGCGGCGAAGTCGCGCGGAGTGTGGTCGACGAAATTCGATTTGGCGTAAGGGCCTATCGCCAACAGGGGGACGCGAAAGCCGTATTCATACGGGTCGTCCGGAGTCCCGGTCGGGTGCCTATACGATACGTGATCGTACCAGCCGCCCCAATCGTCCCAGACCACGATCACCGCACACTTATTCCAATACGGAGACTCGCCGAGAGCATTCACAACCGATGCGACCCATGCGGGGCCGCCTTTGTTGCCGAAGCCCGGATGATCCGAGTTCCCATAGCTCGGGATCACATAGCTTACTCGCGCCAGCCGGAGGTTTTCGATATCCGACAGAATGGTTTTTTCCGGTACGATGATGTTCGCCTTATCGTTATCGTATAGTGACCGGATCGCGTAGGGTGCGGTCCAGATAAAATTGGTGCTCGGCGTGTAGTATTTCCACGAAATGTGCGCGCTGTCGAGTTCGTTGAAGATCGTCAGCGGATCGATGCACGGAAAGATCGGATTGCCCTCGATGCCGGGAAATGCGCTCCTCATGTCGATGGTCGGCGCTTTCTGGGACGGCGGAGCGTTGCATCCGGCCGGCATGTATTGCTTATCTTCGTCCGCGATGTTCCAATGCGAGCCGGGGGTCCCGGATGTCGCCGCGATCAAGTAGATGTGTGCGGGAAAGCTCGGACCTTCATTGCTCTGAAGGACTTCATCGGCAAACGCATATTGCGAAGCAAGCGCGGTATACGGCTGGATATCCGCCGGATTCACGTACGAGAACGGCTCATCCGGCGGCGCTAGCCCGCAGTACTCGAGATCGAAACCTTGCGTGGCCGCTTTGACGAACGCCCCGTGGGAGTGACTGCACGAATATCGCCCACCTAGATCGGTCTCCGCCAGCATCACGCGGTTGTGGTGCGAATCGTATCCGTAGTTCTGCGTATCGACGCCCGGTTGTGTCTGGAAAAGGTTGTCGACCGTGCGGTTCTCCTGGATCATGACGATCGTATAGAGCGGCAGCGTCGGCGCCTGGCGCTTCGCGTGTAAGGCTGCGCCGCTCGGGATCGGCGCAGCAACATCGCGCGCACCGCATCCGCCCGCGAGCGCGATGAGAGCGTATGCACAGAATGCGATGATAACAATTTTCATGTCAAAGGCTCCGGCTACTGCGAGTCGATCGGCGTCAGATCCGGAGCGCGGTGGATGAGGCTTTTGATCGTGACGTTCCCGGTGGGAATCCGTGTGAATTTCCTTGCCGTGCCGCTGAAATTGAACATGCTGAACAGATCGTCATGGTTGTGTCCGACCTGCCCACGGGTGAGTTACACCCGACAGGATGCCCATTATCTTGCGCGACGTTTGTATGACGTCCATCGTTCTCCGATATGTTCCAGTGCGAGCCTGTCGTCACCGAGGTCGCCGCGATCAGACACAAGTGCGCGGGAAAAGTTGGCCCCTCGTTGCTCTGCAGCACGTGGTCGGCGAATGCGTATTGCGTCGCAAGCTCGGTATACTGCGTGATATCCGATGGGTTGACATACGAAAATGCGATGTCGCGGGGCGCGTTCTTCCCGCAATTGACCTGGTCGAACCCTTCCGTCACTTCGCTGACGAACGCCGTGTGCGAATGATTGCAATCCCACGACGCTCCCAGAGCGATCTGCGTGAGCTGCACGCGCTGATGCTGCGAATCGATCCCGAAGTTTTGCGTGTCGACGCCTGGCTGCGTTTGAAAGAGGTTGTCGACCGACCGGTTCTCTTGCACCATGACGATGACGTATGTTGGCAGCGAGAGCGGTCTGCGGCGCGCCTGCAAGCCCGGCCGGCCCGGGGCCGCGCCGATCGCGTGCCCCGCTCCGCATCCGGAAGCGATCGCGGCGACCGCGCACAATGCAAATGCGGATCGTATAATTCTTAACACGTCGTTCGCTCTCCGCGTGATAGAAAAATGGCGCTTGTCAAAGATAATGCTCGCTCATTCAATCCGCGTTTTGCGGTCGCCTATGTCACAATGATTAATTTTGGCAGATGCGTACATGACTTTGGAAGCGCCGCCGAGCGCTTACCGAAAGTGGGCGAACGAAGCGAGCCGTCTTACGCGGGAGGTTCGTTGCGCGCATTCCGGGCGACCGAGACCCGGGTCGAAATGCCCGCATGGTCGATGATCGCGTCAACGAGATCGCGGTGCGGGGACAACGAGCAGGCTGGGTCGGTCAGCGCGGCGTCGCCGGCCAGCAAGAACGCCTGGCAGCGGCATCCGCCGAAATCAACATCCCGGCGCTCGCAGCTGCGGCAAGGCTCGGTCATCCAAGCCGTGCCGCGATATGCTGAAAAGGCCGCCGACCGGTACCATATCTCCTCGAGCGTGCCTTCGCGCACGTTTTCGAATCTCAGCGAAGAGATTGCCGCCGCCGCAGGACACGGCAACGCGCGGCCGTTCGGCGCGACCGTCATGAATTGGCGGCCCCAGCCGTTCATGCACGGTTTGGGAAACGCGTCGTAGTAGTCGGCGCGCACGTAGACGATGTCGAGCTTGCCGCGCAGGCGCTCCTGAGCTCGCGCGACGAGCGCGTCGGTTCGCGCAACCTGTTCGCGCGACGCAAGCACGGTCGCGCGGTTACGATGCGCCCATCCATACATCTGCGCGTTGGCCAATTCCAGCCGCCTGATCCCAAGACGTTCGGCCAGCGCGATGATTCCCTCGGCATCGTCGATATTGGCGCGATGCAAGACGCAGTTCAGCGTGACGGCGAGGTCACCGCGAGCAGCCGCTCGTGCGAGCGCATCGAATTTCGCCGCGTGGACGGTCGCGCCGGCGATGAGGTCGCCGGCTCCGGCATCGGCGGATTGCACGCTGATCTGCGCATGGTCGAGACCGGATTCGACAAGCCGGTCTAAGAGAGCGTCCGAGAGGAATGTGCCTTGTGTGATGAGGTTCGAATAGAGGCCGTGCACCCGCGCCGCGGCCACCATAGCCACCAGGTCATCGGCCCGCAGGGTCGGTTCGCCGCCCGAGAAATGGATCTGCACGATTCCAAGGGCCGCGGCTTCACCGATGACCCGCAGCCACTCGTCCGTGCGCATCTCATCGCGATACGATGACAGGTCGAGCGGATTGTAGCAATATGCGCATTGCAGGTTGCAGCGGTACGTGATCTCGGCCAAGAGGGATAGCGGATGGGCCACCCGCGCATTCATGAATCGAATCCGATCCACACACGCTGCGCGAACTCCTCGAGCAGACTCGATACGTCGGCTGCGAGGTCGGCGCCGGCCGCGTCGAACCGTTCGTTCATGCGCGCGACGATGCCGGCGATGTCTCGTTTTCCGTCGATCGATTCGACCACGGCGGCGCTTGTGGCCGAGAGCTTGACGGCGCCCTCGGGCACGAGCAGCATTGTCTCACCGCCGGCGAGCGTTCGCAGTCGCACGCCCGGCAGCAGCCGGGGAACCGACGAGGGGTCGATGGGCTTCACTGGCCGGCTGCTCCGCGCTCGACCGCGTCGAGAAGTGACCAGAGCACGTCGCATTTGAACCGCAGTGCCGAGACGCACGCATCCTGCAGCTCGCTTGAGGTGGCGGATTCCGTGACCCACGCGAGCGCGTACGCCGAATCGCGCGGAGCAAGGAGCAGGCGTGCGCGGAAATAGTCGAGGCCGGCCGGATCGATCCACGGATACTTCTCACCGATCGCGACGATTCGCGCCGCCATCAACTCCGGCGCGAAAAGTTCGGTCAGCGACGATGCCACCGCTGGCAGCCACGGACTCGTTCGAGCGAAATTCACGTACGCGTCGACGGCGAACCGCGCACCGGGATTGACAAAGCGCTCGGAGACCACCGCATCGTCGCGCAATCCGGCGGCTCGCGCTAACGTGAGCCACATCTCGATGCCGCCGCCGGCGCCGTCGGTTGTCCCGTCGTGATCGAGTATCCGCTGCACCCAGACCCTTCGCCTCGCGCGGTCGGGAAGATTGGCGAGAATGGCGGCGTCTTTTATGGGAATGCATTTCTGGTAGTAGTAGCGGTTGTAGATCCAACTGTGCAGTTGGGCCCGCGACAGCTGGCCGGCATGCATCGCGCGATGAAACGGATGGCGGTCGTGATAGTGCTGCGCGCCCACTTCGCGCAGCCGGGCGACGAACGCGTCAGCGGGTTCCATCGAGCACGATCTCCGCGCCTTCGCTGGGAATCGAAAACGCCGCGTCGCGCAGAGCCTGCGCAGCCGCCGACCGCGGATCGAGCACCGGATTCGAGTTGTTGATGTGGGTGCAATATCGATGAGGCCCCGCGGCGGCTGCGTGCCCCGCCATTTCGTGCAGCCAGCCGTCGCGGCCGCCGATCGGAGCGTGCCCCATATCGCGAGCGCTGCGCGTGCCGAGCCCGAGCGATGCGAGCTCATCATCGCTCCAAAAAGAGCCGTCGAGAAAAATGACGTCGCACGAATCCGCGGCCGCGAGGAGCGCTTCGTTCATGCGCAACGTCACCGGCGCATAGAGCAGACGGGCGCTATGCTTTCCGTTGCGGCTCTCAAAGCAGTATGCGGTCGCGGAGCCCGGAAGCTCTTCCGCGCCTGCGTACGAGGGCATGAGCCCGGGAACCTCGATGGCGGTCACCCGCAAACCTGTTACGGAGATCGGCACGTCGGCCTGGACTGCGCCCGGGTCGAACACACTCCACGTCCGTCCGCCGGTCTCGAGAGGAACGAACATCGAGTTTCCACCGGCGAGCGCGTCGCGCACGATTGTACTGGAGAATATCCGCAAGGTCTGCGCCTGTCGGAATTCGAGCAACCCGGCGGTATGATCGATGTTCGCGTCGGTCAAGAGGATCGCGCTCACGGGCGTCGCGCGCATATGACCGCGATGCCGAGCAGGCAACAATTCCAATTGCCGGCGCACATCGGTGGTGGCATTGACGAGCACCCATGCGAGACCGTCGCTTGACACGGCTATCGACGCCTGCATGCGCGCGGGCGCCCGGCCCGCGCGCGCCGCTTCGCAATTCGCGCAGTGGCAATTCCACTGCGGTACGCCGCCGCCCGCGGCAGTGCCGAGGACGCGGACGATCAATATCTAGATCGAAGTCGAGGTTCCGAGGTAGGCCGTGACCTCCGCACCGAGCGGCACGTACTCGAATGCCGGTTTTTCCCAGCGCTGCTTCATGGTCGGGCACTCCTATAGATGCGGCAGAGCAGGCGAATACGTCGCGCGAGCGCTCTGTTCCCCTCATCGGAGACTGCCGCGCGGCGATTTCAGTCCAGGAGTGCTCGAGCCTGCGGCAAACATTGGACGATGCCAATGGGAAGGCGCTCCGTCGCGCTTATCGCAGTGTTGCTCGTCGTCGTCGCGGCGGCTCTATTCGGCTACACGCATCGCGGCCGGCTCGCTGCGGCCTGGCGCCTTCGCGTGGTGGGCCAAACCAGCGTTCACATCGCCATCGGGAAGCCGTTCCCAGCGCTCGATTTGGTGTCGCCCGACGGTACCCCGTCGCACTACGTTCCGACGATGGGCAAGGTGACGGTCGTCAATGTGTTCGCCACCTGGTGCCCGCCGTGCCGCGCCGAATCGCCCGCGTACGCTCGTTTTTCGAAAAACGCTTCGGCGCGCGGCGTCGAGATCATGGCGATCGACCGGGCTGAATCGGCGCCGAAAATCGAAGCCTACCGCCGGGAGTTCGATCTGACGTTTCCCTATTTGATCGACGACGGCGACTCGACGAAGGACGTTCTCGGCGCCCGCGCCATGCCGGTGACGATTGTGGTCGACGCAAAAGGCATCGTTCGCGCCGACATCGCCGGGCCGGTCACCCTCGAACGCCTCGATGGTCTCGCGGCGCAGGCCGGACAGCCTCTTTAACTAGCCGAATCCGATTCGTCCCGCACAGAGGGAATATAACACTACTTAGTGGTCTATTATATACCGGACAGTAGTATATCGTAGGCTAACTGAGATATAATCGATCCATCATGGACCTTGTGCTTAGTCCGGCGATATTCGGATCGGCTTTACGTACGAAGATTCTCGTACTGACCGCTTTGCTCGGCGAGACGTACCCGAGCCAACTTGCCCGGACCTTGAATACGTCGCCGTCGGTTGTCGGAATGGCCGTCGACCGGCTAGAGCGCGAGCGGTTGGTCGCCACCCGGCGCTTTGGAATGGAACGCCGCATATCGCTCAATCCGTCCACGCCGTTCAGCGGAGAACTGAGAGCGCTCCTGTTGAGACTCGCCGAGTCGTCTCCGGAATATGACGCGGCCGTCGGTTCGATCAGGGCTCGGCCGCGCCGCCGCGGCAAACCGCTAAGTCCCGAAAGTCGCGAGCAGGCCGATCTCGCGCGTGCGCTGGCAGCGCGTAAGCGATGATCGACGCATCATCGAGCCTCGAAGATGTCGTCTTCGCCGTCTGCACCGGATTGGATGCGCGCGGATTGAAGGTGGTTCTCGTCGGCGGAAGCGCCGCCACGTTTTACTCAGCCGCGGCATACCAATCGTTCGACGCCGACTTCATCGCGCAATTCGCCGCCGGCAGGAAGACGGAGGCTCTCTTGGTCGCGACGATGAGCGGCCTTGGCTACGACCTCGATCTGCAGAGAACATTCCGGCATCGAAACGGCAGCCCGTTCGCGATCGAGTTTCCGAAAGGCCCGCTTGGAATCGGCGGCGACTACGTCGGCTACAAGACGGTGAGGCGAGACGGCGAGACATTGTATGTCATCTCGCCGACCGATAGCGTCCGGGACCGCCTTTGCGGCTACTACTATTGGGATGATCGCTCGGCTTTGATCGCCGCGGTGGATGTGTCGCTCGCCGCTTCCGATGACGTCGACCTCGACGGCATTCAAGTTTGGAGCAGCCGCGAAGGACATTTGGCCAAGCACGCCGATTTTCGGCGGCTGCGCGATTCCCGTGCGTCGGCCGCAAGGGCGTAGACGCTACGCCGGCTCGCGGCGCAGCGCGGTGCCGAACGCGGTGATGAGTTGGTGCGGCAGCACGCCGGCTGCTTGCGCCACTTCGTCGAGACGCACGCCGTCAATATCTCCAAGTATCGTGCCCTCGTCTCCCGGAACCACGCGATCGCGTACTCTAGGCGCAAGCCGCACCATGCTGAAATTCATGCCGATGGCCCCCACGATGGGGCAGCGGGCGCCGCACACGATGATGGAACCAGCGCCGGGCGGCACGCGCGGCATCCCATCCGCGTAACCGATCCGCAGCGTGGCGATGGCGTCGCCGGCTTGTGCCGACTCGAGGCCCCCATAGCCGAGCGGCGTCGGCGTTGTGAAGCGCTTGACGCCGACCACAGACGCGAACACCTCGACCGCCGTGCGCAGCCTCGCAGTCAACGCCGGATCGCCAAACGCCGCGCCGAAGAGGCCGATGCCGATGCGCGCAGCGTCACCGCCGGCGCCCCAAACGACGGGTCCGGTCGACGCGAGATGCACGGTGCGAAGGGGCATGCCTTCGCTGCGCATAGCGTCCACGGCGCTGGCGAACGCCACGGACTGGTCGTGGAGAGAATCTTCCGATGCGATGTGCGTCCATGCGCCGGCCCAATCGATGCCGCGATGACCGCGCACGGCTGCCGCGAAGGCGCCCGCGCGCCAAGCGGGCACACCGCTCCAGCCGGTCCCCGTGTCCACCGCCACGTGCGCCCGGACAACGCCGCCCTTCCATTGGGCCATGGCCGCTATGTGCCTCGCGCCGTCCTCGTCCTCAACGCTCGGCACGATGCCCATGCGCGCGGCGAACGGAAGCGCTTCGATCGGCGTGGCCATCGCGTGGATCAACGGAACGCGTATCGACGCCGCGCGAAGCGGCGCCGCTTCGTCGACATCGACGATGACCAGACACGGCGCGCCGGCCTTCACGCACGCGCGGGCGACCGGCACCGCCCCGGCACGATACGCGTCGGACTTCACCACCGGCCAGAGGAGCCGCGGAGCGAGCACCGACTGCCACACGCGCGCGTTGTGCTCGATCGCGTCCTCGTCCAGCCGTATCGACGGCTGTTTCAAAAAATCTTTCTCGAATCGAGCAGGATGGTGACGGGGCCGTCGTTCGTGAGCATCAGGTGCATCTCGGCGCCAAACTCACCGGTTTGCGCTCGCACGCCGGCGCTGCGCAACCGCTCCACGACGTGATCGAAAAGCGGCCGCGCTTGATCGCCCGGAGCGGCGGCGACAAACGATGGCCTGCGGCCTCTGCGTGCGTCGCCATACAGCGTGAATTGCGACACCGCGAGCACGGCGCCGCCGGCGCCGGCCACGTCCACGTTCATCACGCCCGCGCCGTCATCGAACACGCGCAAGCCCATGATCTTCGAGGCGATCGCCTCGGCATCGCGCGTTTCATCATCGCGGGCGACGCCGATCAGCGCGACCAATCCGGCGCCGATCTCGCCGACGATCCGGTCGCCGACGCGCACCGAAGCGGTCGACACGCGCTGGACGACGGCTCGCACGACAGACTTCGCTTTAGCCGCGTCCGGGCGCGCGGGGTTGCGCGGCCGTCACTGCGTGCTCGCGCGCGCTTCGCGTTTGGTCACGCGATAGGCGTTGCGCACGTCGCGGACGTTGGAGACTTTGGTGAGAATGCGGCTCAGGTGGCTTAGGTCGCGGATCTCGAGGCTGCACGAAATCGTTGCGGTATGGTCCCGTTTGACGCGCGCGGTCACCGATGTCGCGTTGGTCTTCTGCTCGGACAGCACGGCCATGATCTCCTGGAGCAATCCCGGCCGGTCGAGCGCCTCCACCTCGACATCGACCAGATGCGAGTCCTTCGGCGCCGCATCCCACGACACGTCGATAAGGCGCTCGGGCTGCGCCGTGATCTGGGCGACGTTCGGACAATCCACCCGGTGCACGGAGACGCCCTTGCCTTGCGATATGAAGCCCAAGATGGGATCGCCGGGCACCGGCATGCAGCATTTCGCGAAGCGGACGAGCACGTCGCCGGCGCCGAGAACGCTGATGCCGGATGATCCTCGCCGGATACCCGGCTTTCGTCCGGTGGTCGCACCGGCGGTCGAGGCCGCTTTCAAACGGCCGTCGAGTGAGATGACGTTTTGACGGCGCGCTTCCTCGCGCAGCTTGCCGATGATCGATTGCAGCGAGACATCGCCGAAACCGATGGCGGCCATGAGATCGTCGACGGTCGCATGGTTCAGCCGCGTTGCGAGCGCGCTGAGGAATTGCGCAGTCGCGACCACACCGAGCTGTTGACGCGAGATCTCCCGCTCGAGCGCGTCGCGGCCGAGCGACATATGCTCGTCGCGCCGGTTCTTGCGGAACCATTGTTTGATCTTGTGCTTGGCGCTGGACGTCTTGCACGTCGTGAGCCAGTCGAGCGAAGGCCCACTGCTCCCTTTATTGACCAGCACTTCGCAGATGTCGCCCGTGCGAAGCGTATAGTCCAAGGGCACGATCTTGCCGTTGACCTTCGCCCCGACGCAATGGTGGCCGACCGACGTATGCACGTGGTAGGCGAAATCGAGCGGCGTGGCTTCCACGGAAAGGCCCATGACGTCGCCTTTGGGCGTGAAGACGAACACTTGATTGTCGAAGAGGTTGAGCTTCAAGTGCTCCATGAACTCGCGGCTGTCGCGCATGTCTTCTTGCCACTCGAGAAGCGAGCGCAGCCACGCGAGCTTTTGATCGAGGTCGTCCTCGCGGCCGCCTTCCTTGTATCGCCAGTGCGCGGCGATGCCGTACTCCGAGGTCCGGTGCATGGCGCGCGTGCGGATCTGTATCTCGAGCGGGTCTCCGCCGGGTCCGATGACCGTGGTGTGGATGGACTGGTAGCCGTTTGTCTTCGGCATGGCGATGTAGTCTTTGAACCGACCCGGCAACGGCGTCCAGATGCTGTGGACGACGCCGACCGCGCCGTAGCAATCCTTGACCGAATCGACCACGATGCGCACCGCGATGAGATCGAAGATCTCCGCGAACTCTTTGCCGCGCTGGAGTTTTTGATAGATGGAGAAGAAATGCTTGGGGCGGCCGTTGATATCGGCTTCGATGCCCATGGCCGCGAAGCGCTCACCGACTTGCGCGATGACGCTTTCGACGAGCTGCTCGCGCTCGTTGCGCCGCTTCTGCACTTTGTCGGCGATGTCTCGGTAGCCGGCGGGATCCATGTAGCGCAACGAGAGATCTTCCAGGTCCCACTTTATCTTGTAGATGCCGAGCCGGTGCGCGAGCGGCGCGTAGATCTCCATCGTTTCCTGCGCGATATTCCGCTGCTTCGCCGGCGGAAGGCTCTGTAGGGTGCGCATGTTGTGGAGACGGTCGGCCAGCTTGATGATGATGACGCGGATGTCTTTTGCCATGGAGAGGAACATCTTGCGCAGGTTCTCGACCTGGATGTCCTCTTTCGATTGATAGGGAATCTTGGTGAGTTTTGTGAGCCCGTCGACCAGGCCGGCGATCTCAGGCCCGAAGCGGCGTTCGACCTCTTCGAGCGGGATGGTCGTATCTTCGACCACGTCGTGCAGCAGGCTCGCGGCGATCGATGCCGGGTCCATCTCAAGGTCGGCGAGGATGGAGGCCACCTCAAGCGGGTGGGAGATGAAGGTCTCGCCGCTGGCGCGCGTCTGCCCGTCGTGGGCCGATTTCGCAAAGGTGTACACGCCCTCGAGCCACGCGGCGTCGAGGCCTGGGTGGTACGTCCTTACCTTCTCGAGAAGGTGCGAAAATTTTGAAGCCACGGTGTTCGGGTTCTTATTATTCGACTACACGGAAAACCCCTCGCCCATTGCAGCCTCTCAGCGCCCTCGGCCGACTACTTGCACCCGTCCGAGGTCATCAGCACGACGCCGGAATTCGGCTGTAGTGTGAGCGGACTCGTTATCGTGCGACCCTCAATATCGCGATACGACTTTTTCGGGAGAACCACCGAATACGGCAGGCTGTCGTTGACGTTGACGATGGCCATGCCGCCCGAGTATTTCCGGAAGTAGATGTTTTCGCCGCGATACCACGGATCGTCCGGACCGCCGTACATGGCCGCACACGCCTGCCCGATCTTCGCGTCATACTCGGGATAGTAGTTCTCTTTTCCATACATGCCGTTTTGGCCGACGTAGAGCGCCGCGGCTTGCTCTTTGCCCATGAGATAGGTGGCGATGGAATAGTCGAGCTGCGCGATCGTCGGCGCTTGCGATTGATGATCCCAATCGTCGGTGATCAACATCGCTTTGCCGATGGATTGCGCGTATTCCATCCAGCCGAACGCATTGTTGAATCCGCGATCGCCGACAAACTTGCCCCACATCGCGAATCCCGCTTCGTTCATGATGATGTCCGCGTTGTTGACGATGGCCTGCTCGCCCGGCTCGCCGCCCGGAAATTTACCCGGCGGCACGTACGAGTCGACGTTCGTGTTGACGGCAAGCGCGAGGGTGCGCGGAAATTCGGCGCTATCGTGCAACGCTTGGTGCACGCCTGCGACCCATTTTTGCGTGGCCGCCGCCCACAGCGGATCCGCCGCCGAGCCCGAGAATTTCGCCACCCACGTGGTATGCGCATCGATCCAGACGCCGCATCCGCCGTGCCCGAACTCAGCGTCGCCGGTGTTGTTCTTCAACGAGACGATATCGGCCGCCAATCCGTCAAACGAGTTTGCTTCAGCGTACGAACCTAAGAGCGCGACTTGATACTGCCAGACCGCTTGGTTGGAGATGTCGAGCGGGACGCCGCGCAGTCCTCTCACGTAGGCGATCGTCGTTCTATCGCATTCGTACAAGATCCAGTCCGGATGGTTGGCAAGCCACCACGACCTCGGGCGGTCGAGACCGCTGCCGGTCGCATCGGTATCGTACGGAGTGTAGATCAGCGCATTCAACCGCTCGTTGTTCGTGTGCCAAGACGAGGCCATGTGCGGGCTGCGAACGCCCCAGACGGATGCGTAACGGCCGCCGTCGGCAACGCTCTCGGCGGACGTGATCGTGTAGCCGTGCGCCTGGTCGAAGACCTGCAATGCGTGGATGCCTTCAGACGTGTTCGCCAGGAAGGCGTTGGGCGCGAATGTCTGCATCGGCGCGGGCCCGGGCCGGGTTTGGAGCGCGCTGATCGGGAGCTGCGGGAGAATGGAAAGGTCCGACCCGCCGGCGTGCCCTCCGCACGCTGCTAGACAGACGAGTGACGCAGCCGCAAGCACGGCCGCAGCCATTTTGAAACGAGTCATGGTTTGTTGACCGCTCACTGACCAGAAAATTAAATCGGGTCATCCAACGCGCGCAAGAGCGCGCGACCGCAAAAACCTGCGACGCATCTGGAGTCTACGCCGCTTCCCTATTCAATATATCGGCGTATCAGACGCCGGGTTCGACACCGGCTCGGTGACGCGGGTCAAAACCAAAATTGGCTGGACCGCGCGTGGCGGGATTGTGAGTTGGGACACCCCGGCGTCGCGAAGGCGGATCTTCAGTCAGACGCACCCGTTCGTAGTGAGCAACACGTAACCGGTGTTCGGAGCGACGGTCAACGGACTGTGGATCGTGCCGCCTTCGATGTTCGTGTACGACGGCTTCGGAAGCGTTATCTTATACGGCGTGTTCGGACTCACGTTGACGATCGCCAACGCGCCGGTGAACTTTCGCAGATAGATCTTATCGCCGTTGAAGTGCTTGTCGTTCGGGCCTCCGTACATCGGGGAGCATGCCGTTCCGATCTTGGCGGTGTATTGATGATAATAATTTTCTTTCCCGTACATCTGGTTCTTGCCGATATAAAGCGCGGACGCCTGTTCCTTGCCCATCATGTACGTGGCCAGTGAATAGTCCACTTGATGCACGGACGGCTCGCCGCCTTGCTGGTTCCAATCGTCGGCGACGAAGAACGCTTTGCCTGCCGACTGCACGTACTCCATCCACCCGACGAGGTTAACGAACGGCGTGTTCTCGGCGTAGTTCCCCCAGATAGCGAACCCGGCCTCATCGAACTCGACGTCGACGTGGTCGAATAGAGCACGCATCGTTGGATCGCCGCCTTTGCCGTTCACGGGCGCGGCATACGCGCCCGGCGGCGTGTTGACGGCGAGCGCGAGCCGTTTCGGAAATTCGTGCAGCAGCCGCTGTAGCGTCGTGGCCCAAAAAACCACCGCGGCGCTCCATTGGGGATCTTTGAGTGAGCCCGAGAATTTCTGCTGCCACTTGATCGGCGTGCTCCAAACTCCGCAGCCGCCCTTGTCCGATCTCGATTGCCCGGTGTTATTGGTGAGGTCGACGATGTCGGCCGCGATGCCGTTGTAGCCGTTGAGTTCCGTATACGCGCCGATCAGCGCCGACTGATACGCGGCTACCGCTGGGTTGGAAAAGTCGAGCGGCACTTCAGAAAGACCGGGGATGTATGCCACGGTCTTCTTATCACATTCGTAGAGTATCCAGTCCGGATGATTCAGTTGCCACCAGGAGAGCGGATGACCCATGGCGCCGGGCACGTCCGTGTTGAACGGCGTGTAGAACAAAGGGCGATTGTCGGGATTGTTGGTTTGCCATGGGATGACGGTGTTCTGCCTGCTGCCCCAGACGGCGCCGTACCGGTCTCCATTCTTGGTCGCCTCATCGACGGAGATGAAGTTGCCGTGAATGTCGTCGAAGATCTGGATCGCGTGAAACCCGTCCGTCGTATCCTCGATGTCCGGGCTCAGTGGCCCCACGTCGCCGACCGGTCCTCCGACGGGTCCGTAGTACGGCGGCACGATTGCAGGCATCGCAGGATTTCCGTGGCCGCAACCTACGAGAACGGATGTCATGCAAAGAACCGAGAGCGCCGCCGCAAAAAATACTATACGACGACCGACTGCAAAGACGATCATGGGCCGGGTTTTTTCGTAGTTAGCTAGTATGACCTGCCAGGCAAGCAGGTGGGTATTGCGCCCTACTCCGGGATGAAAATGCGATGTAGAATCTCGTCCCTTATCGCGCAACCAATCGTTTCCGCATATTGCAATACATCGCGTATCCCGGTGAAATTCGGACGAATTTCGTATAGGACGTGCCGAAAGCACCAAGACCTTCTTTGAATCTTTTCACTCCGGCGAGACCTTCGCTCGACCCGAGATTATACCAACGCAAGCCGCGCGCTGCCGCCGCGCGGATGAGCGCCACGTTCAGCGCGTTGCTCGGTCGCAGGGTCCCGAACTCGCTCAACATCGCGGCGCTCCAAAACATCAGCTCCTGCGCACCGAACACGACGACCCCGCCTGCGATCGGTTTGCCTTCGAAGCGGGCGAACCATATTTCCACATCGCCGTCACCGCGGGCGACGATCGCCTCGAGCAACCGTTTGGGGAATGAAGGCGCGCCGCGCTCCCATGCTGCTGCGGTCGTGCACAACATCGCGTAGTACTCGTCGATGATCTCCCTGCTTGCGGCCTCGCGAACACAGGTCACGCCGCGCCGTTCGGATTGATTCGCCATGCGGCGCGCGTTGCCGTCCATGCGCGAAAGCGCGGCTTCGGCACCGTCGCTCACGTCGATAAGCGACGTCTCGCGCTCAATCCCCGGAGCGCCCGGAATCGCGATCCCTGCGTAGGCCGGTGGCCATGGAGTCAACTCACACCGGTGCCCCATGTTGGCCAGAAGATACGCGAATGTGGCGCCGGCGCGCGCGGCGTCGGCAAGCCTGCCGTCGCTCTCAAATGCGGCCGTATATGAATCGAGGGGCATCGCGGCGAATTCGCGCCATCCAAGACGGCTTCGCGACGTGACCATCGGCACGAAGATCCGGCTGCCGTCGGCGAATTCGCACCAGACCGGAGCCGCTGAAAAACGCGGGTACGACTCGGCAAGCGCGGCCGCCCATGCCGGACGAGCGAAAAACGTCGGCCCCGGCGTTTTCCGGTCGATCGCCTCCCAATCGGCCACATCCATCGCGACCGCACGCCGCACGCCGAGATCGCGGTCCACCGTCAGTACGTTATGAACGAGCGGATGTCGTAGCCGGGCAGCTTCGCGCGGCCGTTGAGTCCGGTCAATTCGATCAGAAACGCGAAGCCGACCACGTGCGCGCCGAACTTGCGCAGCAATTGGCCGGTCGCGGCTGCGGTGCCGCCGGTCGCGAGCAGATCGTCGACGACCAGCACGCGTTCGCCGTTGGCCACCGCATCGGCATGCATCTCAAGCGTGTTGTTGCCGTATTCGAGCTCGTAGTCCACGTTGATCTTATCGAATGGCAATTTGCCGGGTTTGCGAACCGGTATGAATCCGGCGCCGAGCTCGTACGCGATTGGTGCGCCCAAGATGTATCCGCGCGCTTCGATCGCCACGACGTAGTCGACGCGCGCGTCCTTGTACGGGCCGGCCATCAGATCGATCGCGGCGCGAAAACCGTCGGCGTCTTTGAGAAGCGGTGTGACGTCGCGGAAAAGAATCCCGGGAATGGGAAAATCCGGAATCGATCGGATGAGTGATTGCAGCGCGGATTGGTCCACGATTATTCCTCGTCGGCCGGCGGCGAAGGACTTGTGCCCGGTCGAAATGCCTGCGGCGCAGCGAGCGGATCGCTCGACTCCGGTTTGACCGGCGCTTCACGCATCGCCGGCCGTGCGGCCCGGTCTTTTGCGAGCGCCGCGCGGATCACCAGATCGCGCGCAAGCCGGTCGTTCTCGATCGCCATGCCCGCTGCGGCCAATCCGCCGTACATGAAGATCAAGATGACGGCGTGCACGCCGACCGCAAACCACTGCGCGCTCGTGGCAAGCAGCACGCCGTCGGCCGCATAGGCCAACATGCCGGCGACGAACGCCCACGTCTTGCCTACGCCGGCGAACCACCCAAACGCGAAAAGCACGATGACCGCGGCCACCAACACTGCGATCTTCTCACCGCCGGCGAATCGAGCCGCGTACGGCGACTGCAGGACGCCCAATCCGAGCAGCGACGCCCAGGACTGCCCCGACGATCGCAAGACCGTGGCTGCGATCGCGAGCAAGGCCGTCCAATAGAACCAGACCGCGCCGGACCGCCAGCGCGTTTCAAGCGGGCTTTGCATGCGCTTTGATTCGTCCCCGTCGCGCGTGCCTCCCGGGCCCTTTGATCAGATCGAGTGTCGCTGCGGCGCGAAGATGCTCTGCGGCAGAAATGCGCCCACGAGCCAATTCGGCACATCGACGATTTCGCAGATCTTCAGATCGACGGCGACGCTGCACAACATGTACGCATCGGTCGGCGACAGGCCGTGGGTGTGTTCGAGATGCTCGATCATGTGCCTGACCGCATCGCGCGCCGCCGCCATGAGATCCGGACCGATGCCGTCGGTCGCGAAGTACGCCGCCGTGTTGCTCCGGGCCGTCAGTGGTCCGGAAGTGAGGAATTGCGGCGCGTTCACGCTCAGGTCTTTGCGGACCGTCAGCCGGACGGTGGCGCGCATCGGCGTCTCGATAGCCGTGCCGCACACTTCGCCGTCGCCTTGCGCGGCGTGACCATCGCCGATGGAAAAAAGCGCGCCGTCGGTTTCGACCGGCAAGAATAAGCGCGACCCGATCGTCAGATGCTTGGTGTCCATGTTGCCGCCGTGCCGGTACGGTGGAATAGTGGAAAGCGCTCCAGGCGCGCCCGGTGCAATGCCGATCTCGCCGCAAAACGGCGCCAGCGGGATGCGGATTCCCGCGCCGAACTCAGCCCAACTTTCGAATCCGCCGTCGAGGCGCCAGATCTTGAGCGCCGGCTCCGTGAATTCATCGGCCAGCAATCCGAACCCGGGGATGACCGCCGTCCAGCCCCAGTCTGCCGGCATCAATTCCAAGAATTCTATTTCGAGGGCATCGCCCGGTTTCGCACCTTCGACGAAAACCGGACCGTTGACTTGGTCGACGCGAGAGAAATCCAGCGCGCGGATCGCGTCGACCGTGCTGTCCGCCGTGATCTGCCCGCACGACGCGTCGAGTAAATCGAAGCTGACGGTCCCACCCGATCGTATAGTCGCGAGCGGCGCGATGCTGTTGTCCCACGCCAAATGAAATTGATCGCGGCGGATGTGAAACGTGCGCGGCGCCGGCGGTGTCTTCATATCGCTCATGTGATTGGTCTTCGCGCGGCCGCGGAGAGCACCTATTACCGGCCACGAATCATTCACGTACGAGTAATCTCAATGCGCTACGCTATGCATGTCGCACGGTTGAAAGTTCGGGAAGTTGTTAGGTATAGAGACTGTCGCGAAAGACAAACAAGGCCTCCATTCCCTCGCGAAAATACTTTCGCTGCGCGGCCACCGCGCTCACGGCGACGGACACTGTCGGGAAGCCGGCAATCGGCCACTCGATTTCCTCGTCACGAACGGACTGCGCCGGAGCCACAACCTGGTCCAGGTCGGCTCCGGAAATTTAAGCACCGGCATCCATCTCATCCGCTACCTCGAGACCGGACGTTATTGCGGGATCGAAAAAAATCTCGGTCTTATGCGCGATGGGATCACGCGTGAGCTTGGGCAAACGCTTTTCGCTGCGAAGCGGCCGCTCTTCATCCTCACCGACCGGTTCGCATTTGAATGTTGCGACAATGCGCCCGATTTCGTTTTCGCCGAATCGCTCTTCGCACACCTAGATCCGAAATCGATCGGCCTATGCCTGCAAAACCTCCGGGCGCGCATCACCGGCGACTGTGTTTTTTTTGCGGCATTCGTTGAAGCGCCGCCCGCGACGCACCGGCCGGCCTGGACCGATGGCCGCGAATATTTCTCCTACACGCGCGCGCAAATGGAGATTCTTGGAATGCGGTCGGGCTGGATTCCGGCGTACGTCGGCGGGTGGGGACATCCTCGCGGCCTGATGATGATGTCGTACCGCCCAAAACCGCGCATGTAATCTTTACCCTACTTCTCCAACGCGGGATACCGCTTGTGCGACTACGCGTTGGAGGTATCAGCATGGATGTCACCCCGCTTGCGCCGGCGGCGAGTAAACCGGTGGTGTTCGGCGTCTATCGAGACGGCGACAACAATTTGGACGCCGAACAGGCGCGCAACGTCACCGATTTCATCAAGACCACTGCACGGAATCCCCTGCTGAAAGTGGTCGCCGAAGACACCACGGCGTTGCCGCGGTCGCCGTTCGGTTTAGGCGATCTGCGCACCGAGTCGTCGGTCATCCAGTCCGGCTCGCAGCATGTCGTGCGCGTCACGAGGCCTGAAGACATGTCCGACCGAGCAACGCTTGCGGCGTTCGTCCGGCGCGCGCTCGAGGCAAAAGCCGGCGACCCTGCGTTTGCTCGTGCCGATGTCTGGCTCGATCTGGTCGATCATGGCGGCGGCGACGGCGGCGGTCTAGAGGCGGACAGCAGCGGCGGTTTCATGTCGATCGAAGATATCGGCGGCGCCATAGCCGACGGCAGGGCCGCCTTCCGGCGCGCCCATCCCGGCGGCGACGATAACATCAGCGGAGTCGTGGCCAATCAATGTCTCATGGCGAGTCTCGGATTCGCGGACGTCTTGTCGCGCAGCGGCGTGCGGTATCTAGCTGCAAGCCCGGACACATGAGAAAACGCATACTAATGTGCGACATAAAGTGTGGTGATACGTGGATTTTCGCAGACTCGGAATAGGTGGTTGAAGAGGGTGTTGGGCTTTCGACTTCACGCCCGAATCGATTTCGCGTATGGGTTGCCGAGCGCAACACAAGCGCAATTGGCCTTGGGGTAACGCAACATGAATAAATTCATTTTTCTAAGCGCTGCACCGTTATGCATGGCCATCTGCGGGTGTAACCATTCAGCCAGCGGCATATTATCGAATGCGTTGGGCTCGCATCGAGCTAATCCGAACATCACGATTCCTCGCATACCAAGCACGTCCACTGGTGCCGACTACTTCCAAGCATTCGATGACAACATCGGTAAGGTGGACATACCTACTGATGCCCCGAGCGTCGCGCTTCAGCTGATCCGTGCGGAACACGAAGTCTATCGCTGCCTTGCGACGTACTCGTTCTCGTCCCGTCGCAAGCGCGCGTTGCTTCGCGAAATCGAGCACACGTTCAGCGAATGCAAGCGAACAGTTGCAGGATCGCAAAAGGCGGTCGATGGCGCGCTCGCCAACGACTGGCGGAAAATCGAAGAATTCGTGCGAGCGAAGTGCGCTGAAGTCCTCATGTGGCTTCTTCTTGATGACGACAATATCCACGCTGCCTGGGACGCGCTCATGGAGGCGCAGAACGCCGCGTATCGTGCCGCTCGGTGGCTATCGGACTTCGAGCCGGCGCAGCATCTCGATGACCACCTCG
>DATCBN010000111.1 GCA_036511855.1 Candidatus Eremiobacteraceae bacterium
GGATCGAGCTTGCCTTTGGGCAGCGTCCAGTCGTCGTACCCGGGCCGATGCACCAAAGCGATCTCAACTGCGCCGCCCGGCAATGACCGGGAGACGATGCCGCCAGCGCCGCGCACGAGCCGGGTGCCGCCGAGCTGCGGCGCTTCATCTTGCCGGACGCGATCAGGCAACGGGTTCCGCCTGCCGCTGGGCACGCGCAAGCGCGAGTTCTTGGAAGCGGCGCTGGCTGGCGGTGTCGTCGGAAATGAGCTTGCGCCATCGGCCATTCGCCTCGAGCGTCCAGGCGAGCGCGTCGTAAGTGAGATTGACGTTCAAGATGTCTTCGAGCCGCGACTGAAGCGCGATGTCGTTCACCGGCACGAGCGACTCCACCCGGCGATCGAGATTGCGCGTCATGAGATCCGCCGATCCGATGAAGTACGCGGCGCCGTTGCCCGGCGGACCGAAACGGTAAATGCGCGAGTGTTCGAGGAAGCGGCCGACGATGGAGCGCACGCGGATACGATCGGAGACGTCGGGCACGCCGGGCCGCAGACAGCACATGCCGCGCACGATGAGATCGATCTTCGCGCCCGCCTGCGATGCCGCTTCGAGCGCGCCGATGACTTCGGGGTCCACGAGGTGGTTGACTTTGATCACGATCTCGCCGGTCGGATTGGCTTGAGCGGCTATGAGCTCGAGGAGCTTGCGCCGCAGGCCCACCGGTGACACGAGCAGCCGGTCGTATTCGCTCTGCTTGCTGTAGCCGGTGAGATAGTTGAAGACTTCGGCCACGTCGGCGCCCAAAGCGAGATCCGCGGAAAGCAAACCAACGTCTTCGTACAGCTCCGCTGTTTTCGGGTTGTAGTTGCCGGTGCTCGCGTGCGTGTATCTTCGCAGCCCGCCCTCTTCGCGCCGCACCACGAGCAACAGCTTCGCGTGCGTCTTGAAACCGACGATGCCATAGACCACGTGCGCGCCGGCTTCTTCGAGGGCGCGCGCCCACGCGATGTTCGCGGCTTCGTCGAAGCGCGCGGTCACTTCCACCACTACCACGACCTGCTTGCCGGATTCGGCGGCGCGCACCAACGACTTCACGATCCGGCTCTCGCCGCCGGACGTGCGATAAATGGTCTGCTTGATGGCCATCACTTGCGGATCGCGCGCGGCCTGATCGATAAACGCTTCGAGCGATGCTGCAAACGAATCGTAGGGATGGTGCAGCAGGATGTCGCCGCCCATGAGCACGCGGAAGAAATCGGTGGGGCGGTCTGGATCGGTGGACACAAGCCGCGGCGGCGTGACCGGAATCCACGGATCGAATTTAAGCTCGGGCCGGCGCAGCGCGTACATGCTCCACAGCGACGAAAGATCGAGCGTGCCCGGCACGACGTACACGTCTTCGGGCTCCAAGTCGAGTTCGTCGAGCAGAAGATCGCGTACGGTGGTCGGCATGGTCGCGTCGATCTCCAACCGCACCGCGTGCGGCGAGCGCCGGCGCAATCGCAAAACCTCCTCAACCGCCGCAAGCAGATCTTCGGCTTCGTCCTCGAGTGCGATGTCGGCGTTTCGCGTGACGCGGAAGAAGTACGCGCCCGCCACCTCCATGCCGGTGAAGAGCGTGTCGAGGTGCGCCTTGATCACTTGCTCGATCGGCACGAATCGCCCGCCGGTCTTGGCACCGAGCAGAGGAATGAAGCGCGGCAACGAGCCTGGCACTTTGATCCGCGCGATGCGCGGCTCGCGGCCTTCGGCGGCGATGACCACAGCGAGATTCAGCGAGAGGTTGGAGATGTAGGGAAACGGATGCGCGGGGTCCACCGCAAGCGGCGTGAGCACCGGGAATATCTGATCGGCGAAGAGGGTGGCCACGTAGTCGCGCTCCGCCATATCGAGCGCGTCGTACGCAACGATCGAAACGCCAGAGTCGGCAAGCGCCGGCACGATCGAACCGTCGAACGCCTGTGCTGACCGCGCAACGAGTTCTTCGACGCGCGGGCGGATGTCGCTCAACTGTGATTGCGGTGTGAGTCCCGCTGCCGACGTGGCGCCCTCGCCGGCGCTCAATTGCGCTTTGAGGCCGCCCACGCGAACCTGAAAGAATTCATCCAGATTCTGACTGCAAATCGCGAGAAAGCGGGCGCGCTCGAGCAGCGGTACACGCGGATCCTCCGCTAGTGAGAGCACCCGGGCATTGAAGTCGAGCCATGAGAGCTCGCGGTTCAGATTATTAGGCAAGATCGCTCGCAATTGGCGCGGTCGTTCCGACACGCAGTCTAGTGCAATATCGTTATATGAGATACGAACTGATGAGTTCGCGCGCCGATGCGTCCCACCCTGGACGGTATAACGTTGGACGCTTTATGACGATAACAACTAGGGCTACTAAGCATATGGCAACAAATTTAACGGTCGAATCGACCGACAAATCCTCGCGTTGGTATATAACGCCGGGAACTTCGTCAACGTATGACCTGCAGGTGCACAACGACACCGACCGGGCAGTCTTGTGCCGCGTCACACTTGATTCACACCCCGACACGGGGTCCGTCAAGCCGCAATCGCTGACGCTTCAGGCGCGCGAGACGCGCAATGTTTCGGTGACGTTCGGCCCCGATGCTCGGCTGCCGCGCGACCGAAAAGCCGTCATCACGATCAAAGATGCCGCCGGCCAAGCCTTGAGCACGGTCGAGCGCGAGTTGGTCTCCGGCTCCAGCACCGATGCTACCCTCGTTCTCGCGTGGAAAGAACCCATCGTTGAGAACGACAAGTTGTGCGGCTTCGTCTTGCTCTGCACGATTCGCAGTCTAAGCGGCGGTGCGGACGACTTCACGCCCGAATTTGCCCCGCATCCGTCACTGCGTTTTCCCGAGCTCGCACCGGTGCCGATCGAAGCGGGCGCCACCGCCAATTTTGAGGTGCCGATCCGCTGGCAACGTGCCGCGCGAGATGCCGAAGGTTGGAATCACCCGCGCGCGATCGAGGCTTCGGTTGCGGTGAGTCAGGGACGACGCAGCGGACGCCTCTCGTGGGATGTCGTGCAGCGCACGATCGGGGAGATGCTCGACCGCTCGGACCGCTCGCCAGTTGTGGAACGCAAGGCCGCCGCGCCTTCGTTTGTGCCGACTTCGCATCCGACGAATGGATCCGATGTCGAGACGAATGGTGTTGTACCGGCGTCTTCCGATGTTGTGAAACCTGTCTCTCCTGTTGCGCCCGCCGCTGCAGGTTCGGAAATTGTGGCCCAGCCGACCGCGGCGACGCCCTCTACGCAGGTTCCTACGCCGCCGTCTCATACGGAACCGCCGAAAAAAGCGCACAACATCGATTCCGACCTTGCGATCGATTTTAGCGGTTATCGGCCGGCATTTCAACTCGTCAACGGCAAGGGCGCAGCGCCACCGGTCCCGCCGCTCGTCGGCGAGCTCATTGCGGGTCCGCCGAACGCCGCGATCAAGGTCGACGATCTCGATGCGTCGATCGTTGGATCGGGCTTGGCATATGCGCGCTATGCAAATGGCGCGACTCCGGCTGCGCCATCATCGCAAAAACGCGTGCCCGCAGCCGCGTGGGTCGCGGGAATTGTAGTGCTGGTCGTCGCAGCCTTTATGCTTTTCCGACCGCATGATTCTGCGGTACAGTCGGCGCCCAGCAACGTTGCAGTGTCGGCGCCCGCAGCGGTCGCCGTGAGTGTGCCGGCCGTGACTTCGCCCGCGCGAGCCGCTCGAACGTATCATGCCGTAGTGCGCGTCGCGCCGAAACCGAAGGTTGTCGTTCCAAGCCCGGCTGCTACAGTGAAAACTCGCGCGGCGACGATCGCTCCCACGGTAACAGCTGCGCCGGCGCCTGCGCCCGTAGTTGCCGCCGTGCATCGCACGCCCGCTCGTCCGATCGCCGTTCGGCCCGCACCGATAAATAGAAGCGCATTGCCGGAGATCGCGTCTGTCGACGCGTCGTATGCGACCAAAGGTCGCTTCGTTCGCGTGGCATGGGATTCGACGTCACAGGCCTCCGCCACGATTCAACTGACCGACGCTCGGGGCACCCTCATCGCGCAGAGCGCAGTGAACGGTGGACGCTCGCGGGTTTTACTGGGGCTTCCGCGCGGATTCCACGGCGGCGTCTACATCCAAGTGAGCGTCACGGGTTATCATAGCGAGCGCGTCGTGCAGACGTCTTCGCTCCCGCCGTTCTAAAATAGCCAACACCGCGATTGAAAAAATGGGCAAGCGATGCTTGCCCTCCTACATGATTTTGTATTGTGGGTGAGCGTTGCTCACCCTCCTACGGGACGATGGACTACTACCGCGCGTCGATCGTGATGTCGCCGCTTGAGGCTGCGATATCGATAATCGTCTTGGCGCTGCCGACGGCCACCGAAACATCGGATCCCGAATCGTGGTCGTGAATCGGCAGTTTCATGTTCGAGCTAAGGTCGCCGCTATCGGTCGATGCGGTGATGCGCCCACCGAAGCTTCTCGGAACGTCGAGAGTGATGGAACCGCTGGCGGTCCGCAAGCGAACGGTCGAAACGTTGTCGAATGAGACATACTTCGCGATCACATCGCCCGACGATGCGTCGAGATCCACGTCTTTTGAGAGGCCCGTCGCATCGATGTCTCCCGATGACGATTGCACACGCGCCGCGCCGGAGATGTTGGTCAATCTCACATCGCCGCTCGATGCGTCGACATTCATGGCACCTGAGTCGTTGGTCAATCTGACGTCGCCGCTTGACGAAGTGACGTCGATGAGTCCGCTTGTGCCTGAAACGTGCACATCGCCGCTGTCCACGTCCGCAATGACTTTCACGCCGCGCGGCACGGTGATCTCATAGGAGAGATCGCAGTTCGAGCAGTGGTGCGGGTAGTCGGTCGTGATCGTGATGCCGGCGTTCGCCGAACCGCCGTCGGCGACGGTGGCCACGTGCGAGCTCATCGCGTCCAAGTCGTTGTGGTTGGTGGCCGACTTTTTGACCGTGACCTCCACGGTCGACCCGCTGCCGCCCGTGACGTAGATATCGCCGCTCGTATTGGAAACCTGCAGCACACCGTTGTCGGGCATGGGATATGATGCCGTCGACTGGGTCCGCACCCGGTCCCACGGCCACGAAATGTCCGCGACCTGTGCGCCGATCGGCAGGTGGCCCGCAAGCACTTTAAGTCCGACGATGATAGCGACGATCGCAACAACTCGCAACATGTGACGAATTCCCCCTCACCCTTGAGGTCTTACCAGGGGCTCAGGCGCAATGTTTCAGCCGTAACGGCCAGAATTACTCCGCGCAGGGTCGTCAGGCCACGCCTGCCAACCCGGTGTTATGGGCCCACTACTCGGTGCCAGCTCGTCCCTCGCGGTCGTGTCGGCCATGATCACGCCGGCCATCCTCATCCTCGCCGCCGGCTCTTTGGTAAACACGACGCTCATTCGGCTCGGACGCGCCGTCGACCGGTCCCGCTACCTCATCGAGCGGGGTGACGAATTCCACGCCGCCGGCAACAAGAACGCGATGCGCGTCACCGAGGACCGGCTCGAACGCCAGCTTAAAAGAGCGGAATTCGCCCGGCTGGCGCTTTCCGGTTACTACGTCGCGATCGCGATCTTTTTGGTCTCGAGTTTGGCGATCGCGGTGAACGCGCTCTTGGGCGATCCATATCCGATGTTAGGGCCCGCCATCGTCATCCTCGGCGGAATCGTCTTGCTGTTGAGCACGGCGGCGGTCGTGGTTGAAGTGAACATCTCGGCGGGCACGCTGCGCGAGGAAGCCCGACAATTCCGCGAGCGGGAGCTGGACCCGTAGTTTCTTTTGTAGTAGGGCAAGCATCGCTTGCCCAAAGAATTTCTTAGACATCCAGCGCTAAATCATGCCGATGTCAATATCTCCGCCGCAATCTCTGCAACATCGCCCCCTCACATCTGTATTACAACTATGAACACGCATTGTATGGTCAGGCCTTCCGCCGTTGCCGCGCTGGTCGCGGTGGCACTATCGCTCTCAGCGTGCGATAGTGTCGGACAAGCCTACCCGCTGAACAAAGACGTGGCCATTCCGTTTGAGTTGGCGAACAATCACATCTTCGTCAAAGTGAACGTTGATAAATCTAAACCGCTGTGGTTTGTGCTCGACACGGGCGACAAATACGCGATCATCAACGAGCAGAATGCGAAGGATATTGGATTGGACCTCGGCGGTGGGGAAGTTGAAGTCACAGGAGTCGGCAATCAGACCTCGACTGCCTACTACGTCAAGAACAGTTCGTACAGCATTGCCGGTTTGGACGGATTCTCGCAGCCGATCTTCCTCGCGCTGCCGCTGGAGGGAGTTGCGGCGCATACCGGCCACGCCTCTGCGGGCATTATCGGCTTTGACTTTCTAAGCAAGTTCATCGTGGAAATCGACTACGACAATAAAACGCTGATCCTTCACGATCGCGACCAATATCAGTATCACGGCAACGGCGAGATTCTCCCGCTCACGTTTGGACACGGACACCCGCACATCGCGGCGCAGATCACGCAAGAAGGCCGCGCCCCGATCGACGCAACATTTCTGCTCGACGTCGGAGACGGCGGAGCGGTGACGCTCAACTCGCCGTTCGTCACGCAAGAACACTTGATGGACTCAAGTCAAAAGACGGCGCTGCGCACGATGGGCTACGGCGTCGGCGGCGGTTTCAAATCGCCGGTTGGAAGAATCAGGCAGCTCGAGATCGGCCGTTTCACGATTCCCAATCCCGTGACGGCCTACTCGCAAGCGACCGGCGGCGCGTTTGCTACGAACGAGGTGCAAGGTTCGATCGGCGCCGACATCTTGCGGAAGTTCAAAGTGATTCTGGACTACGCACACAATCGCGTCATCCTCGAGCCAGGCGCACATTTTGCCGATCCGCTCGAGTACGACATGAGCGGGCTCGCGCTTTCGGCGAACGATGTACCCGAGAAAACACTCAATGTCGATGAAGTCTACCCCGATTCGCCGGCATCAGAGGCTGAGATTCAAGGCGGCGACGTGATTACGTCGATCGACGGGCGGCCGATCTCGCAATACACCCTATCCGACGTACGCGAGATGTTCAGGCATGAGACGAAACATGACTTGACGTTCGATCGCGGCGGCCAAACTGTTAATGTCACCTTGAAGCTCCGCCGGCTAATCTAACCTTAGTCCTGTAGTAGGGCGAGCATCGCTCGCCCAGAAAATTGGGCAAGCGATGCTTGCCCTAGTACGGTTCGTTCCGTTCGTTCGGCTCATAGAGTAAAAGGGCAAGCGTTGCTTGCCCTCCTACAGCTCCTTGGCGTCGAACTGCTTTCGCGATTTGAGGATACCGCTCACATGAACGCGAGCCCACGAACCAAGCGGTTCCACTGCCTCCCACAACGTGCTACCGAGTTTGGTCAACTCGTAATCCACTCGCGGCGGCGTGGTGGGGAAGACGGTCCGCGTCACTAGGCCATCTCGTTCCAGCCCGCGCAGCGTGAACGTGAGCATCCGCTGCGAAATGCTGGGGACCAACCGCCTGATCTCATTAAAGCGCTTCGAGCCGTCGCCGAGCAAGACGACGATGAGCACGGTCCACTTGTCGCCGACGCGCGCAAGAATGGAGCTGAGAGCTCGGCACTCTTCGGTCGCGAGATCGGGCGTTTGAACGGTCATCTAGGTGTGCTCAGGTATCAGATCTGTGCCTTCTTGCGAACATCGCCCGTGGTATATAGAATAGTGCTAGTCGCATTTTGATACCGAATCGGCGACCACCTTCACCTCCATCGGCAGATAGTAAGGCGCAAAAGCATGATCGTCATTTCCGTCATTGTCGGAAGTACCCGCGAGGGCCGCTTCTCGGAGAAACCCGCGAAGTGGATATTGCAACACCTGAAAAAGCGCGAGGGCGTCGACGCTCGGCTTCTCGACCTTCGCGACTTTCCGATGCCATTCTTCGATCAACAGGCAACGCCAGCCGCTCCGGGGCGTGCGCCCTACGAGAACCCAGTCGTGCAGAAATGGATTGCCGCGATCGAGCAGTCCGACGGCTTCGTCTTTGTCACCCCCGAATATAATTACGGCACCTCCGCGGTGCTCAAGAACGCGATCGACTGGACCTATCGCGAGTGGAATCGCAAGGCGGCTGCATTCGTGAGCTACGGTTCCGCCATGGGCGTGCGCAGCGTCCAACAGCTCCGAGAGACGATGGTCGAAGTTCAGATTGCCCCGGTTCGGTCGGCGGTTCACATCCCTGTCGCCACGTTGATGGCTCATTATAAAGGCGGCGATGTCGACGCCGGACTTGCCGAGCTAGAAGCGCCTGCCGCGAAGATGATCGACGATCTGCTTTGGTGGACCGCTGCGCTGAAGACAGCGCGCGACAAAGCGGCGTGATTACAAACTAGGGCAAGCGATGCTTGCCCTCCTACATAAATCGCGCGGGGCAAGCGATGCTTGCCCTAGTACGACCTAGTTCGGCAACGTGTTCGGAACTGTCGTGACAGTGCCGGGTTGGCCGCCGTGATATGAGCCCTCCGGCAGGCCATCCGGGAACGATCGCTGCAAGATGTAAAAACCGCCTTCGTCGACACTCTCGTCGAGGACGAACACAGTTTTCGAGTCGGCGCTGAGACGCAATCCGGTTGAGCAATTACGCCCGACGACGTGCGACATGCCCGTCTCGCGCCGGTACGGCTTGGGGAATATCGTCATCAAGCCCTCAACGCCCCCGGCGCAAGCGTCTGGATTGGTGAGCGTGACAAGGTCGTCGGTCTTCGGGTCGACTACGACACCTTCCATGCCCGCTTCGCCCAGTCCAAGATCAAGAGTCTTGCATCGAGTGGGATCGGGCCCGTTCGGGCCATTCGGGATTTTTACGACGCCGACAGTGATAGTGCCGTTGATATTTGCGCCGACATAGACGTTGCCTTCGTTGTCGACCGCAACATTCGAGGCATAGTCGATGGCGCTACAGGAAAGCTCTTGCGGGTTCGGTGTGCCGCCCGGATACCACACGACATTATCGGCGGGAGGGGGCCCGGCGAGGTTGACCACGTATAGCGACTTGTCTTTGCCGATCGCAATGTCTACAGGTCTGCCATACGGATCCGGCAACGTGGTTTGCGCCTTCGTGTCGACATTGAATTGCAGCACTTCCGCAGGATCCTGATTCCCAAACGAGACCACGCGCCCGTTTGCAACCAAGCCATTTCCGACGAAGAGACCCTTTTTTGAGATTCTGATCGGAGAATTGTGGACACCCGGACGCATCGGCCAGTATTCAAGCGCTCCCGAATTGCTGTCGACCGCGATAACAGCCGGGGATGTCACTGCCGGCGCCCCCGACGTATCGACCATCGATGATATCGAGCCGGAGTCCGTCTGTGTTATTGCGCTGTGGAGTTGGTTAGTCCCAGGTGTCGCTGAGCACCCACCTACGACAAGCGATGAAATGATGAGTGCAAAAAGAAGCGGTGATGCTGCTAATCTTTTCATTTTTGAAACTCCCGATGTAAGAAGTTCCCGAAATTATCTCACCGGATTCTCTTCATTTCAATAGGTCGTTCGCCATTGTTTTCCGAGTAGTGGATGGCCGTCCGCACACAAAAAGTAAGGCCGACCATAAAGGTCGGCCCTACAGAACGAGATAGCAAAAGGGCAAGCGATGCTTGCCCTCCTACAGATCATCTACATCATGTCGTAGCCGCCCATGCCGCCGCCGCCGCCACCCGGCATTCCGCCGTTCTTCTTGTCGTCCGGCTTCTCGGAGACAAGGGTTTCGGTGGTGAGCAGCAACGCTGCGATGGATGCGGCATTCTCAAGGGCCGAGCGCGTGACCTTAAGCGGGTCAACGATGCCCATCTTGAACATGTCGCCGTATTCTGCGTTCTCGGCGTTGAAGCCGAAATTGCTCTCGAGCGTCTTGACCTTCTGCACGACGACCGAGCCTTC
This sequence comes from Candidatus Eremiobacteraceae bacterium, assembly GCA_036511855.1. Taxonomy (NCBI): domain Bacteria; kingdom Bacillati; phylum Vulcanimicrobiota; class Vulcanimicrobiia; order Candidatus Eremiobacterales; family Candidatus Eremiobacteraceae; species Candidatus Eremiobacteraceae bacterium. The sequence goes on from DATCBN010000111.1 coordinate 9,911, forward strand.
GTAGCCGCCGTTTTCGGCGATCTGGCGCAGCGGCTCTTCGAGAGCGCGCTTCACGATGTTGATGCCGACCTGCTCGTCTGCATGATCGGGCTTGGCTGCATCGAGACCCTTGAGCGCGTGGATGAGTGCGGCGCCGCCGCCAGGCAGCATGCCCTCTTCGACCGCGGAGCGCGCCGTCGAGACGGCGTCTTCCATGCGATGCTTCTTTTCCTTGAGCTCGGTCTCGGTGGCCGCGCCGACCTGGATGACCGCGACGCCGCCCGACAACTTGGCGAGGCGCTCTTGGAGCTTCTCGCGGTCGAAATCGGAATCAGTGTCTTCGATCTGGCGCTTGATCTGCTCGATCCGGCCTTTGATCTCTTCCTTCTTGCCGGCGCCGTCGACGATGGTCGTGTCTTCCTTGGTGATCTTGACCGTCTTGGCTTTGCCCAGCTCGGTGATCGTGACTTTGTCGAGTTTCAGGCCAAGCTCTTCAGAGATGACCGTGCCGCCCGTGAGGATGGCGATGTCCTTGAGCATTTCCTTGCGGCGGTCGCCGAAGCCCGGGGCCTTGACCGCGACGCACGTGAACGTGCCGCGCAGCTTGTTGACCACGAGTGTTGCGAGCGCTTCGCCTTCGACGTCTTCAGCGATGATGACGAGCGGGCGCTGAACCTGCACGACCTTCTCGAGCAGCGGCAGGATGTCGGCGATGGCCGAAACCTTGCGCTCCGTGATCAGGACGTACGGGTCGGTGAGCACGGCTTCCATGCGTTCCGGATCCGTGACCATGTACGGCGAGATGTAGCCCTTGTCGAACTGCATGCCTTCTTTAAGTTCGAGCTCGGTCTTCGTCGTGCGCGACTCTTCGACGGTGATGACGCCGTCTTTGGTGACTTTCTCCATTGCGTCGGCAACGATGTCGCCGATGGTCTTGTCCTTGGCCGAGATGGACGCCACTTGCGCGATGTCTTCTTTGGTCTCGACTTTGCGCGACATCTTCTTGAGCTCGGCGACCGCGGCCACAACGGCCTTCTCGATGCCGCGCTTGATCGCAAGCGGGTTCGAACCGGCGGTGACGTTGCGCAGTCCTTCGCGGATGATGGCTTGCGCGAGCACGGTGGCGGTGGTGGTGCCGTCGCCGGCGATGTCGTTGGTCTTGCTCGCAACTTCTTTGACCAGTTGCGCGCCCATGTTCTCGAAGTGATTCGAAAGCTCGATCTCCTTCGCGATGGTGACGCCATCGTTGGTGATCGTCGGCGATCCGAACTTCTTATCGATGACGACATAACGGCCTTTCGGGCCGAGCGTCACTTTGACGGCGTCGGCGAGCGCATTCGCGCCGCGCTCGAGCGCGCGCCGGGCGTTCTCGTCGAAAAGTAATTCTTTAGCTGCCATTATAGTATTCGATTGCTCCTTATGCGAATGGGCAAGCGATGCTTGCCCTAATACGAAAGCTTACCGCTTGACGATGGCGAGAACGTCTTTCTCGCTGATGATGAGGTACTCTTTACCTTCGAGTTTGATCTCGCTGCCGGAGTACTTCGAATAGATGACTTTGTCGCCGACGCTGACTTCGATCTTGATGAGCTCGCCTTTGTCGGTTTTGCGGCCCGGCCCGACCGCGATGATGATGCCTTCTTGCGGCTTTTCTTTTGCGGTATCCGGAAGAATGACGCCGCCGGCCGATTTCGGTGCTTGCTCGACGGACTCGACGACGACGCGGTCGCCTAATGGTTTGAGTTCGAGTTTGGTTGCGGTTTCGGGCACAGTTAAGGTCTCCTTTGGAGAAGTGCTGGAACGACGTCGATGCCCACGGAGATTCACGCACCGTCACGCAGCGCTTTGGGGGGCGCGCGGGCCTATGGCAAGAATCGAGTGGCGGATGTTTGCCCGTATTAGGGCTGGTACACTAACGTCTTAGCAGTCTTGGCACTTGAGTGCTAAGTTCATTATAGCGATTGCATATGCCTTTGACAAGGGGTTCGATTGCGACCATGGCTTGAAATAAGTGCTGCCGCGCTGACCGCGAACGCTCGTGCGATTGGCCGCCTGACTGCCCCCGCTCAGCTCTGCGCCGTGGTGAAATCCAACGCCTACGGGCACGGACTTGTGCCTGCTTCGCAGGCTATTGCCGCAGCGGGCGTCCCGGGGCTGGGATTTGGCGTTTTCCGCGCGGCCGAAGGGCTGGCAATGCGGGCTGCCGGGATTTCCGAGCCGATTTTGGTGCTGGGGCCGGTGGACGAACCCGACGTAGCCGAGCTCGTTGCCGCCGAAATCGAGCTGGGCCTTACTGATGAAGGCGATGTCGAGAGCTACGGCCGGCGGCATGCGACCGTGCATCTGAAAGTCGAGACGGGCACGAGCCGTTTTGGCGTTGCGCCGCTCAGAGCGTTGATCGCCGCCGATCGTCTGCGCGAATTGGGGGCCACCGTCGTCGGCATCTATTCGCATCTCGCGGATTCCGAGGAATTGGATGCATCCTTTGCGCGCGAGCAGCTCGCGCGATTGATGGAGTCTTCGAATATTGTTGGCGGCAGGCCGATCCGACATATAGCCGCGTCGGCCGCCGCACTGATGTGGCCCGAGTTTCGCTTGGAGATGGTCCGCTGCGGCATCGCGATGTACGGCGCGTGGCCTAGTGAGAGCGTGCGCGAACGCATGGCGGAGATCACGCCGACGTTTGCTTTGCAACCGGCGTTGCGTTTTTTCGCACCGATCGTGCACATGATGGATGTCGCGTCCGGCGACACGGTGGGCTATGGCTGCGAATATCGAACGGCGCGCGAATCGCGCATCGCCGTGTTGCCGGTCGGCTACGCCGATGGTCTGCCGCGCGCCGCCGGCCAAGAATCGTTTAGCGTGATGCTGGGCGCCTTGCGCGCGCCGATCGTCGGACGGATCTGCATGAACGCGTGCATGATCGACGTCACCGAATGCAAACCGCAGCCCGTGCGCGGCGATGTCGCCGAATTCGACATCGACGAACTCGCGAAGGCCGCGGACACAATCAATTACGAGGTCTTGGCTCGGTTGTCGCCCGAACTCGAGCGGCGCTATGATTAGGAAGGCGGCGTTTGCGGCGTTGGCTGTCGCGCTCGCTCTCGCGGGATGCACTCACGTGACTGAATCGTCGGCGCCTGCGCAGCATGTCGGGTCGGTGCCGGGAGTCGTGCGCATCTCGCGTCCGAACTCGCCGAATTCGCTCAATCCGCTGATCGGCGGACTCTACATCGAGAACTACGTACAGGAAGCCATCTTCGACGGCCTAGTGAAACTCGATGGGAACGAGGATCTTGTTCCGGACTTGGCCGTGGCGATACCGACGCGCGCGAACGGCGGTTTGAGCGCGGATGGCAAGACCATCACCTATCGCTTGCGACATGGCGTCACATGGCACGATGGCGCACCGTTCACGTCGGCCGATGTCGTCTTCACATATAAAGAAATGACCGACCCCAAAGTGCCGTTCCCGTCCGCAAGCACCTATGCCCAGGTGCAATCGGTCACCGCGCCCGACCTGTACACGGTCGTCGTGCGTCTCAAGAACCCGTCGGCGCAAGCGCTCGGACAGCTTTTCTGCAACGGCGAGGACGGGCAGATCGTGCCGCAGCATCTGCTCTCGCACGTGACCGACATGCTCACCGATCCGTTCGGCTACAATCCGGTGGGAACGGGCCCGCTCAAGTTCGTGAGCTGGGATCGCGGCAATAAGATCGTGCTCGCGCCCAACCCGAACTATTTCGGTGGCACATTGCATATAAAGGAAGTGGACATCATCACCGTGCCGGACGCCAACACGATGCTGACGATGGCGCGTGCGCACGAACTCGACGTCGCGCAGCTCACCACGCCGTCGCAAGTTACGACGCTGCAAGGTGTCGCCGGAATCCGCGTGATCGAGGCGCCGGCGTTCACGTTGTATCACATCGAATTCAACCTGCTGCGCGCGCCGTATGACGACATTTCGGTCCGCACCGCGTTGGCGCTCGCATTGGACCGCCATGCGATCGCGATGAAGGCGTTCGACGGATACGCCATCCCAGCCGACTCGGTGATCCCGCCGTTCAGTTGGGGTTACGATCCGAACAACGGCGCACCGCGTTACGATCCCGCCGCCGCGGGAAAACTTCTCGATGCCGACGGTTGGGTGCGCGGCCCCGACGGCGTCCGCGTGAAGAACGGCGCGCGACTCGATCCCGCTGTCATGGTCGCGACTGAGAGTGCGGCTGGACTTTCGGGCGCGCAACAAGTGCAGGCTTATTGGCGCGCGCTCGGCGTCGATGCGACCGTGAAACCGCAACCACTCAATGTGCTTCTTGGCCCGGGTGGACCCGCTGAGACCGGCAATTTCGACGTGTACTACGCGTCCAACGGATTCGACGTCGATCCTTCGCGCGACATGATCTTAAGCAAACTGTCGATTCCGCCGAACGGCCACAATTACAGCCGGTATAACAACCCGACTGCCGAGCGGTTGATCGAAGAAGGCGCATCGACGTACGATCGTGCTGCACGCATCCACTACTACTCGTTGTTGCAGCGGCTGGTCAACCATGATCTTCCCGTCATCCCAATCGCGTGGCCGAAGTTCATCTACGCCGTGAGCACCGACGTGCACGGCTTCGCTCCGGAAACCGTCAATTCGGATTTTTGGAACGTGGAGCAGTGGCGGAACTAGCCGGCACTGTGAGGTCGTTTCGCGTCCCGTACCCGGTGGCGCTTGTGTTGCTCGGCTTGCTGATCGGATTATTCCCCAAGCCGTACGTCGCGCTGACTCCTCAACTCGTGCTCTTCGTGTTCTTGCCCCCGCTGCTCTTCGCCGGCGCGTGGGGTTTGCCGATCGACCACTTGCGACGCAATTGGGTGCCGATAGCCGTGCTTGCGACCGTTGGTGTCGCGGTCGGAATCGCAGCATCGTTCGCTATTGTGCGTTTCGGAGCTGGGCTCGACGCAAGTGTCGCGTTGCTCTTCGGCGCCATCGTGGCGGCGACCGATCCGGTGGCGGTACTCGCGCTGTTCCGATCGATGCGCGTAGATCGCGATCTTTCGACCATTGTCGAAGGCGAGAGTCTGTTCAACGATGGGACCGGCGTCGTCGCGTATCGATTGGTATTGGCCGGCGTTTTGACCGGCGGCTTTGCCGAACCCGCTGCGGTCGCCGTTTCTTTCGCGGTGCTCACGCTCGGCGGCGCAGCGCTCGGTCTCGCAGGCGGCTTCGCATTGCGCCCGGTACTCCGGATCGCTAGGCTTCATTCATTTCTTTATGCGATCGCGTCTGTCGTCATCGCGTACGGCATCTATGACCTCGGCGAAATGCTCCACGTGTCAGGGATCATCGCCGTTTTGTGCTGCGGACTGGTGCTCGCAAATGCCGCTCGCACGATGCCGGATAAAGAACGGATCGCCGAGCTGAGCGATCGTTTCTGGGAGGGCGTGGCGCTGGCGGCGAACGTCGCTCTCTTCGTGCTTTTGGGGCGATCCGTAAACGTAAATGCGTTGGTGGCCGCCTGGCCCGCAACCGGTTGGGCGATCCTCGCCGTCGTCGCCGGCCGCGCAGCCACGGTCTATGGATTGGCTCCGATCTGCGGCGTACTGGGTTCGCCGCTGCGAGGCCGTTGGCAACATGTGATC
>DATCBN010000112.1 GCA_036511855.1 Candidatus Eremiobacteraceae bacterium
GCGATCGGGGTGCACGTCGGCACTCCCGCGAACGGATTGGCCGCCGCCGCCGCCGCTGCGGGCGCCGCCGGCATAGCCATGACCACCGCAAACAGAAGAGCGACGTTGATCGTGCGTCGTGAGCCGGTCATCGTCGGATGATTCGGCGTCGATGGCGCCGCTCCATGCGTGCGGAAAAAAGCAAGCGACAAAGAGGCTGGGCCTTCGCGCGCGAAGGGGCGCCCATGAGTGCTCGAGCGCAATTCCCGGCCGAATCGTCCGACGATGGCAGGTTCGTCCGTCAGCAAGACGCCTTCCGAGATTGGATTTCCGCCGACGGTCGCACCGGCTATCCCGCGGTGGCCGGACGGTATCACCTCTACGTATCATTGGCGTGTCCGTGGGCGCACCGGACGATCATCATGCGCTCACTTCAACGGTTGGAAAAGGTCATCGGCATGACCGTCGTCGACCCGATCCGCGACGACCGCGGCTGGGCCTTTCGAGATGGTCCCGGCTATTCGAGAGATCCGGTGAACGGTTTTGCGTATCTCAGCGAAGCGTATCTCGCGACCGATCCCGCCTACGACGGAAGAGTGACGGTGCCGGCGCTTTGGGATACGGTGACGAAACGGATCGTGAACAATTCCGACGACGACATCTTGCGCATGTTCGAGACCGAATTCTCCGCGCTCGGGCACGGCGATTTCGATTTCTATCCCGCCGCGCTCCGCGCTGCGATCGACGTTCTGAACGAGCGGGTCTACGAGACCGTGAACGACGGCGTGTACCGCGCCGGATTCGCGACCACACAGCGAGCGTATGAATTCGCCGCGCGGCGGGTCTTCGAAACTCTAGACGAACTCGACGCGCGCCTCGCCGACCGGCGGTATCTCTTCGGGCCGGCGCCGGTGGAGACCGATTGGCGCCTGTTCGTCACGCTCGTCCGCTTCGATGCGGTCTACTACGGACATTTCAAATGCAACCTGCGGCGGATCTTGGACTACCGCAATTTGTATGGCTACCTATGCGATCTCTATCAGCTCGATGCGGTGGCCGCGACGGTGAATTTCGACCACATCAAGCGTCACTACTACTTCACGCATGACGATATCAATCCCACGCGGATCGTGCCGATCGGTCCGCTGCAGGACTTGAGCACGCCGCATAGGCGCGAGAAACTCGGGTTAGGAAGTTAGGGAGCGCGGGGACGTTCTACGGGCCGTTCGAGCCCGACGAATTCGCGTCTTGCTGCGCCTGGAGTTGGTCGTTCGCGTCGCCGCTGGCCGAAGTGACGCCCGTGTTGTTCTGCGCTGCGTTTGACTGCTGCGCTCGGCTATCCACCTGGGTCTGTGCCTCGATAGCAAGCGTGCAGTCCGAAGCGTCTTGCTGCTGCGGATGCGATTGGCAGAACGAGATCATGGCCGTGCGGTCGCCGTTGTGCGCGACCCAATACTGAACGGTCGATTTATCGTTCGGATCGTTCGAGGTACCCGCCGGTTGGAAATACGACTTGGCCGCGAAGCCGATGATGGCGACGACGACGAGTAGGCTGATCAAACTGAAGGCTCTCATGAAGTAAGGTATCGGCACGATAGCGGGCTGGTATGTGCCGTTGTGATGGTCGTCACGCGTTCGGGGCCGCGCGGGACCCCGACTCCGGCACGCTATTCCTGCCAAATTTTCACCGCAAATCGCTGCGTTTATAAGGGTTTTTGGGCTGCTTTGGGTAACCGGAAGGCCATAGACGGCGTACGCATGCGTCCATCGGCGCCGCATTTTCACCGTGCAACTTCCAATTATCAGAGAGAGGCGACACCGTGGCAAAAGCAATGACCAAGACCGAAGTCATCAAAGAGTTGGCGACAAAGGTGAAGGTCGACCGCAAGACAGCAATCGCGTTCATGGAACAAGTGGTCGCGCTCGCGGTCAAGGAAACGAAGAAAAACGGCCAGTTCCAGATTCCTGGTCTCGGCAAAGCCGTCAAGGCCGCCCGCAAGGCACGCATGGGTCGAAACCCGGCCACCGGTGAGGCCATCAAGATCGCGGCGAAGACCGTCGTGAAATTTCGCTTAGCGAAAGCATTCAAAGACGCCATCGTCCCGCCGAAGGCGAAAAAGAAATAATCTAGCCCAAGATTCTCCACGCGTCGCGGCGCACGATATGCCGCGGCGCTTTTTCTTGCTGTTTCGAACTACTAGAAGCGAGATATTACGGCAATCCGGCGGTGGAGCCGCATCGGATGTGGGTATAATGCAGCAAAGCGGAAGTCCCGCTTATGGTTACTGCTTCAAGGAGTCACTCACCGATGAAACCCATCCATCAGATAATCGCTTCGACCGCAGTGGCGCTCGCCGTTGGCCTGCCGATGGCAGCGTCTGCCGCGCCAGTGTATTTGAACGCCGGCGCCATGGTCACGTCGAAGATCAATCAGACCATCGACTCCGGCAGCGCCCACGTCGGAGACAGATTCAGCCTTACCATGACCACGCCATTCCCTAACGGCGACGGCCAATATGGCAATGCTCAACTTTACGGTCACATCGTGCAAGTGGTTGCCGCAGGCCAGGGCAAGAACGCGGCTTTGGCATTCACCGTCGACCGAATGGTATTGAACAACGGACGTCAGGGCAACGTTTCGATGCAACTGCAGTCGCAAGAAACGCAGCGCCATAACAACCTGAGCAACGTCGCCTTGACGGCGGTTGCAGGCATGTTTGTCGGAAACATGATCGGAAAGACCGTCTTCAAATCGAGTCTAGGCGGCGCGGCTGGCCTTATCGCAGGCGCGCTGTACGCGAACAACAAGAAGACCAACGTGTCACTGCAGCAGGGCTCGGTCGTCGTCACCGAAGTCCGTCAGCGAGTTGCGCTGAACTTCCCGGCTAACACCGCGCGAGTCAACCACTAACCAAAGCTGGACCATTCTGTAGGAGGGTGAGCAACGCTCACCCTTTTTTATAAAAAGGGGGGCAAGCGATGCTTGCCCTCCTACACATTTTAGTTAGCGGTTGTGGTCGTTGTCGTTGTCACCGTCGCCTTGATTCGGGTGATGATGCTTATCCCGTCCGTAGGCGTGCCCGAGCGGATGTCCTGAATAGAGACGGGCGTTTTGATTGCAGCGCGGTCCGTTGCCGTCGTACCCGCACGCAGTGCGGCCGTCGTTGCTAGGATAGTACACTCTGCCGTTTGGATAGACGACGCGCCCGTCGCCGTAGACTATGCCGCCGTTCGCCGTTCGTCCGACGACCGAATTTGCCGCAACTTTTTTGTGTTCGTAATTATTGTAAAGAATGATCGCCGTCAGCGCGGCGACAGCGCCGAGGACGATATTGCGCGTGCTCGCCTGACCGGGCGTTTCGGCCGCCGCCGGACCGACGATTGTCAAGCCGAGCGACGCGACCAAGGCTATCGCGATCAAGATCGCGGGAATCGAAAACCTTCGAGTGGTTGATTGAGCCAGCATGTCTCTCTCCCAAGATGACTTTAGTTCGCACCCTGGGCCGAAAACGTAATCCGTTGCGGCGACGTTGCGGCGTTGCGCTCGAGGCGGTCTTAGTGTGCGCCCGCTTAGTCAGGCCGGCGCGGACGCATCAAGTCGTTTAGCATCCTGTACGTCAGGTCATCCGGTGCGAACAGACCGGCAGTCGAATGAAGTCAACCGTCTAGATTTCCGGAGGCATCCAGTTCCAGGCCGTACAAAGAACGCGTCAGCCGCAAGGCCGTATGGAACCGTGAGACCGCTCTCCTCGAAAGGTTCTTTATTTTGGCTTCGCCGACCGCGTCCACCACTTCCGACAATCGTCTCGAACTGACGTGGCGCGGAATCGTCCTTGGCGCCGCGATCACGCTCGTGTTCACCGCGGCAAACATCTATCTCGGTCTTAAAGTCGGGCTGACGTTCGCGTCGTCGATTCCGGCCGCCGTCATTTCTATGGCGGTATTGCGAGCGTTCAAGGGCGCCACGATCTTCGAGAACAACATCGTTCAGACCGTGGCGTCGGCGGCGGGCACGCTCTCTAGCATCATCTTCGTCCTGCCCGGCCTCGTGATGATCGGTTGGTGGACCGGATTTCCATACTGGGAGTCGTTTGGCGTGTGCGCGCTGGGTGGCATCCTCGGCGTGATGTACAGCGTGCCGCTGCGCCGCGCCCTCGTGTCGGAATCTGATCTGCCCTACCCCGAAGGCGTCGCCGCCGCCGAGGTGCTGAAAGTCGGCGTTGGAGCGAGCGGCGAAACCGCGGAGTCGGTCGAGGAAAACAAACGCGGACTGCTGGCGCTTTCTCTCGGCGCGCTCGCCTCGGCCGGATATGCCGCGGTCGCCGCCGCGCGCATCTTCACCGACACGATCGCGGGTTATTTCCGGATAGGCGCAAGCGCGACCGGATTCGGCATGTCGATGTCGCTCGCGCTCGTCGGCGCGGGTCACCTCATCGGGCTTTCGGTCGGCCTCGCGATTCTGACGGGGCTCGTCATCTCGTGGGGCATCCTGACGCCGTTGCTCACCGCGCTGCATCCGGTAGCCGGCGACGCCGCCACAGTCGCGTTGACGGTCTTCAGGCAACAAGTCCGCTTCATCGGTGCGGGCACGATCGGCATTTCGGCTATTTGGGCGCTTGGCAGGCTCGCAAAGCCCGTGTACTCCGGTGTGCTCTCATCTCTGGCGGCGTCGCGGCACCTCGCGTCGACAAAAGGCGATGCCAGCGGGCTGCCGCGAACCGAGCGCGATTTGCCCATCGGCACGGTCGCGCTCATCAGCCTCGGTTGTTTCGTGCCGCTCGCGATCTTGTTCGCGTACTTTCTCAACGGGAGTGCGATCGCGTCGCTGGCGGTGCCGCTGGTCATCGCGGGCGTGCTGTACGTCGTCGTCGCCGGCTTCTTTGTCGCGGCTGCTTGCGGATATATGGCCGGCCTGATCGGTTCGTCCAATAGTCCGGTTTCCGGACTCGGCATTCTGAGCATCATCGGGGCGGCGCTGCTCCTGTTAGCCATCGCGAAGGTCGCCGGCGCCGCCGGTGCGCCGGCGCTCGTCGCTTACGCGCTCTTCGTCACGGGCGTCGTACTCTGCGTCGCCTCGATATCGAACGACAACTTGCAGGATCTCAAGACCGGCCAACTCGTCGACGCGACCCCGTGGCGCCAACAAGTGTCGCTGGTCGCGGGCGTGATCTTCGGCTCCCTCGTCATTCCGCCCATTTTGGATCTATTGAACAAAGCGTACGGTTTTGGAGGCGGCCCGCATTCGCTGCCGGCCCCGCAGGCCACGTTGATCTCAGCGTTGGCCAACGGCGTGATACGCGGGCAGATAGACTGGGGATTGATCGGGGTCGGCGTGCTGATCGGCATCGTCATCATCGCGGTCGACGAAGTGCTGCGCGCGACCCGAGGACTGCAATTGCCTCCGCTGGCCGTGGGGCTCGGCATCTATCTGCCGGCCACGACCACTTCCGCGGCGGTGATCGGCGCCGTGGTGGGCTGGGCGTACAATCGCTTCGTGGCACAGCGGCCGAACGGCGACGTCGCGAAGCGGCTCGGCGTCTTGGTGGCCTCGGGATTGATCGTCGGCGAAAGCCTCTTCGGAGTGCTGCTCGCCGGCGTCATCGTCGCCACCGGAAAGGCGACGCCGTTCGCGCTCGTCGGCGACGCCTTTCAGAATATCGCGACACCGCTCGGCGGCGTGGTGTTCGCGCTCTTGATCTTCGTCTTGTACAGGCGCAGCGCGCAGCTCGCGCAGCGCGTGCGGGACTAGGTCCGGCTGTCCGTTCGCTGCGTCAGTTCAGCTTGATGCAATCCAATCCGTTGTTGTCGTCGCCCGGCGGATCTCCGTTAGAAAATCTGATCGTGGTCCTGGTCGACGGCGCGGTGATCGTGGTCGTGAACGCCTTCCAGACCTGAACGGTGCCGCCGGCACCCTTTTTATTCTTGGCCGAGAACACGTGCACGTCGTTCACGTACACCTTTACCGTGCTCGTCGTTCCGAATATTCCGTTAGGGTCGACGACATTGCCGACAGAAAAACTCAGCGCATGCTGGCTGCCCATCACGGTCGTTATCGTTTGCTGGACGCCGTTCCCAAGGGTCTCTATGCCGGTGAGGTCGATGAATTGGTTGCCGCATCCGGCTGGAAACGAAAAACCATTTTGCGTGAAGGTGCCGCTGACGATTCCGACATCGCCTCCCGGACCCGTCACCGTCCACTTCGAAAACGTCGATCCGACGTTGAATACGGTAAAGCCCCCGACCGGCACAAGCGGCGTCTCAAAGGAACCGTCTTTCAGCAGATTCGGCAGATCGGGCGTCTCTGCGGCGATCTGAGAACGGCTGTTCTGCAGTCCGTCACGCGCCGGTCCGACCTGAGCGGGAGTCACCGAAGCCGAGCAGGCTGAGACCAAGATCGCGCCGGCGAGCACCGCCGTCGAACCTATGCCACGAAGCAGCATAGAGTGCATCCTCCAATCGTCAAGAAAGAGAGCGCGGCTGTGCCGCCGGCTGGCGGCACAGCGCCGTCTAGCTAGCGAATTCCTAACTCAACCTTTAGGTTTTTCGTTGTCGCAATTGATCATCCAGTCGATGCCGTATCTGTCGGTCAGCATACCGAATTTTGCGCCCCAAAAAGAATCCGAGAACGGCATATCGATTTTGCCGTTTTTCGCGAGGGCATCCCATACGCGTTGCGCATCGTCGACGTTCTTCGTGCCGAGAGACAGCGAGATGCGCCCTTCTCCGTATTGCGTCGTCGGACGGGAATCGGATGCCATGAACTTTATCGACGGCGACTGGAAATTCGCATGCATGACCCTCTCGCCGTCTCCGGCGGGCATGCCCGCTTCCGGCGGCGCGTCCTTCCAGCGACTGATCGAAGTGATCTCGCCGCCAAACACGCCTTTGTAAAAATTCAACGCTTCTTCGCAGTTGCCGCTGAAAAACAGATAGGGTTCAAGTTCCATGTTGTCGCCTCCTCATCAAAGTCAGTTGCGAGGAGCGCGAGTTTGAGTGAATCGGAAGCGACTCCTTCGAGCGCCCGACACGGCCGCAGATTAGCCGCGAAGTTCCGTCTGCGCGATGATCTCAAGCGGTGAAACCGTGAGCCCTCCGGCAGAGACCCGGTCGGTCTGTTCCGTATAGTGCTTGAAGTAGTCGCGCTCGCCTAGTTCTTTGACGGCTTGATCGTCGGCGACCGCGGCGAGATGATAGTACTCAGAATCATCCTTGGACTTCATGCATCGATACGAGATCTTTCCCTTCAGCTCGGGGTCGCTCTCCAATGCAGTGATGAACCGCTTTACTTCCTTATGCCACTCTTCTTGCGAACCCGTCTTGAATTGATACTTGATCAGAAAATACTTCATGGCTCCTCTTTCATGCAGCGAATGGCCCTGACCCTCGTCCTATACGCCTGACCGAGCGGAGAATCGTCCACGATATTCGCCAGGCGTCATGCCGAAGCGTTGCTTGAACGCCTTGGTGAACCCGGAGACTGAGTCAAATCCAAGCGACGTCGCGATCGCGCTCATCTTTTCGTCCCCCGAACTCAAGTGTGCGCCGGCCGCGCTGAGCCGGACGCGCGTGAGATAGTGCAACGGCGCGTCGCCATCGACGCCGCCGGCAAGATCTACGTGTCCGATTTTCGCAACAACGTGATCCATGTCTTCGCGAGCGGCGCAACCGGCGACGGCGCACCGGTTCGCACGATCTCCGGCGCCCACACGAAGCTCGACTCTCCGTGCGGAATGGGGTTCGACTCCGCCGGTTACCTATACGTGGCGAACTACCTCTCCCCGACCAGCCCGATCGTCGAGTTTTCCATGACCGCCAACGGGAACGTCGCTCCGATCGCAACCCTTGGCGGCAGCCACACCGGTCTCGGCGGCGTGTTCAGCGTGAATCTCGATCCTGGAGATCGCATCATCGCCGGGAACAATAGCGCAACATCGGTCAGGGTCTTCGCCGCGGGAGCGCACGGCAACGTCGCACCGGTGGCGACGATCTCTGGATCTAAGACGAAGTTCACGTACGTCACGTCGACGGGCGTGGATTCGAACGGCCTTATCTACGTCGCCAATGCCAAAGTGAGCACAGGCGTCGACGAGATCCTCGTCTTTGCGAAGAACGCCAACGGCAACGTCGCGCCGCTCGCGAATATCACCGGTTCGAACACGCAATTGGACGAGCCGTTCAACCCAACCGTGCACTGACGGGCAGTGTGAGTTTTACTCCTCGGGCTCCAAGATACCAAACGTCGCGCCCTGCGGATCCCGCACTATCGCAAAACGGCACATGCCGGGGACGGGTGTCGTTCCCATGATGATGCGCCCGCCCAGCCGCTTCACCTTTGCGACGCTCTTCGCGCAATCCGACACTTGCCAGTAAGTCACCCAGCTCGGCGGAAGTTTTTTCATCGGCGAAGGCCACATTCCGCATACGTTTTTCTTGCCAAGCTTGAAGAGATGGTATTCGTTTCCGCCATATTCTTCGCCGCTCGTCTTCCAGCCGAAGACCTTGGCATAGAACTTCCCGGCAGCAGCCGGCTTCGACGTGTTTAGATCGTGCCAGCAGACCGTGCCGGGCGTGTCGTTCAATTCCGCCCCCTTGCGTTTGCCCGGTTGCCAAATCGCAAACGCTGCGCCGGCCGGATCCTGGAGCACGGCCATGCGACCCTTGTCCATGACATCCGTCGGCGCAGCGCAGATCTTGCCGCCCGCGGTCTTCGCTTTCTTCGCCGTGTCGGCAACGCTCTTGACGGAGATATAGGGAAGCCACACCGGCGGGGCTTTCTTCTGCTCGGACGCCATTGGATATAGCCCGCACGTGTCTTTGCCGTCGACGCTCAGTATCGAATATTTCGCGTCACCCGCCCCCATTGGAAAATCTGTCATTTTCGAGCCAAAAATGGAACGATAGAATTTCTTCGCACTTGCGACATTCGTCGTTCCTAGATCGGTCCAACAATATTCGCCGGGACTATATTTTCTGACAACAGCCATTCGGGTTTCACCTTTCAGTCCGACAACAAGCGTTTCTTTCGTCCTCGCCTCTTGCAGTCGAGAGGCGGTATCCCTCCCGCTCATTGATTTCGTAGGAGGGACGCCATCTAACGCTCGGCGACTACGGTTCCGGTTGTGACCCTCCGCACAAATATGAACGAGCAGTTGTACGCTATGCGACTACCCAGGACATCGGCGGCAGTAAAGTAACGTAACAATCCGGATTAGTAGGATCAGCTCGACGATAACTCGTCGCCCGCATCACGTGACAATAATCTGGCAAATCCCCAAGCAATCGAAAGAGGACGTACCATGGCCTACCAAACCGTCAACCCGTTTGACGGAAAAACCATCAAGAAATTCGACGAGATCTCCGACCGGGAACTCGAGACGAAAATCGCCGCAGCTGCGGCATGTTATGAGACCTGGCAGCACAAGACGTACGCCGAGCGCGCGATCATCGTGGCCAAGGCGTCCGCGATCATGGCCGACAGAGTCGACGAGTTCGCGCGTCTGATGACGCTCGAGATGGGCAAACGCATCGACGAGGCACGCGGCGAGGTCACGTTCAGCTCGAATATCCTCGCCTACTATGCGAAGAACGCCGAGCGGTTTCTGGCGCCGGTGAAGTTGAATCCAGCCATCGGAGAAGCCCACATGGAGAGCAGTCCGATCGGGGTTATATTCGGCGTAGAACCATGGAATTTTCCTTACTACCAACTTGCACGGGTTGCGGGTCCTCACCTGATGGCCGGCAACGTGTTGATCGTGAAACACGCGGGCTGCGTGCCGCAGTGCGCGATCGCTTTTGAAAAGCTTTGGATCGAGGCAGGTGCGCCGGCAGGCTTGTACACCAACCTGCTGATCTCACATGCCCAGTCGGAACGTCTCCTCGATGACGTACGAATCAAGGGCCTTGCGTTGACCGGCAGCGTCGCGGCCGGCAGAAGCCTCGCCGCAAAGGCCGGTCAGAACATCAAGGTCTCCTCGATGGAGCTCGGAGGCAGTGACGCCTTCATCGTTCTCGAAGATGCCGATCTCGAGCACACCGTCAAATGGGCGGTCTGGGGTAAGATGTACAACACCGGACAGACATGCTGCGCGGCCAAACGATTTATCGTCGTCGATGAGCTCGCGGACAAGTTCATGGAGAAATTCCGGTCGGCGCTCGCTGCGCTCGAGCCGGGCGATCCGATGGACGAGAACACGACCCTTGGTCCGTTGTCGACCGAATCCGCCTTGGTCGATCTGCTGAAACAGGTCGATGGAGCGGTCTCAAACGGCGCGAAACTGCTGCTCGGTGGCAAGCGCATCGATCGCGCGGGATCGTTCATGGAACCGACAATTCTGACAGACATCAAGCCGGAGAACCCAGCGTTCAGAGAAGAATTTTTTGGTCCCGTCGCGCTTTTCTTCCGGGTCAAGAACGAAGAAGAGGCCATCGCGCTCGCCAACGATTCCGATTTTGGGCTGGGCGGCTCGGTCTTCACCAACGACGAAGCGCGCGGGCAGCGCGTCGCAAGCCGCGTCGACACGGGAATGATGTTCGTCAACAACATCTCTTGGTCGGATGCGGAGCTGCCGTTCGGCGGCATCAAGGACTCCGGTTACGGGCGCGAACTCGGTAACATGGGAATTCAGGAGTTCGTCAACAAGAAGCTCGTCCGATTCGGCAAGATCGAAGCACCGGCGATCGTGCCGGAAAAAGTCTTAGTAGGGAGCGCAAAGTGATGACCCCGAATTCAAGCACCCTCCTGACCCCCGTAGCCCCGCCGAAGAACGGCGGGGTCGCATCGACGATGAAAGCGCTTGTCTATCTCGGAGACGGTAAGAAGGCGTATCAAGACGCGCCGAAGCCGACGATTACCGCGCCAACCGATGCGATCGTCAAGATCGTCAAGACGACGATTTGCGGAACCGACTTGCACATACTCAAAGGAGACGTACCGACAGCCCAACCCGGGCGGATTCTCGGCCACGAGGGCGTCGGCATCATCGACGAGGCCGGCGCGGCGGTAAGCTCGTTCAAAAAGGGCGACCGGGTTCTCATCTCCTGCGTCACCTCGTGCGGCGCGTGCGTCTATTGCCGGCGGCTCATGTTCTCGCACTGCGTGAATGGCGGCTGGATCCTAGGCAATTCCATCGACGGAACGCAAGCCGAGTTCGTGCGAATCCCCTACGCGGACACGAGTCTCTATCCGATCCTTGATGGCGAGAACGAAGACGCGTTGGTGATGCTCAGCGACATCTTGCCGACCGGATATGAGTGCGGCGTCCTCAACGGCCACATCACCCCGGGAAGCACCGTGGCCATCGTCGGGTCCGGACCGATCGGACTTGCAGCGTTGCTCACGGCCCAATTCTACTCGCCGGCCGAGATCATCATGATCGACCTTGACGGCAAACGCCTTGAAACCGCGAAGCGTTTCGGGGCGACGAGCATCATCAACAGCACCGACGGCAAAGCGCACGAGACTCTCATGAAGATGACGGACGATCGTGGCGTCGACACGGCTATCGAGGCTGTGGGTATTCCTGCGACATTTGAGCTTTGCGAACAGATCGTGGCGGCCGGCGGACATATCGCGAACATCGGCGTGCACGGAAAGCCGGTCTCCCTCCACCTAGAACAACTGTGGGATCGCAACATCGCGATCACGACGCGATTGGTCGACACGGTCAGCACACCGACGCTGCTCAAGATGGTGCGCGCACAGAAAATCGATCCCAACCGGCTCATCACGCATCACTTCAAGCTCGAGGCCATCATCGACGCGTACGACACGTTCGAGCACGCGGCCAAGACCGGCGCGCTCAAAGTCATCATGGACAAGTAACAACTTGTAAATGATAGTGGGGCCACCTGCGGTCGAACGAGAAGATTGCTCTTAACACAACTCACGGGAGGCAACAGGTGGCATCATGAAAGTTTTGGTCATCGGTGCGACGGGAACGATTGGCGCCGCCGTCGTCCAAACACTTGAAGCGCGGCACGAGGTGCTCCGCGCCAGTCATTCTCGCTCCGCACTCACGGTGGATCTAGCGGATCCCGATTCGATCAAGCGCCTTTTCGCGAAGATCGGCCGCGTGGACGCTGTCGTCAGCGCCGCAGGTCAAGCCGTTTTTCGCCCGCTGCCCGATCTCACCGACGCCGACTTCGCCGTCTGCCTTGCAAACAAACTCATGGGCCAGGTCGATTTGGTCCGGTTCGGCATCGATGCGCTCGCGGACGGTGGCTCGTTCACACTCACGTCCGGGATCCTTAGCCGACAGCCCACGCCCGGCGGCGCCGCGATCAGCATCGTCAACGCGGGGATCGAAGGCTTTGCGCGTGCGGCAGCGCTGGAGCTTCCCCGCGGGTTGCGGGTCAATGCGGTCGCACCAGGCTGGGTTCGCGAGACGCTCGTCGCGATGAACATGGATCCGCAACCTGGCGTGC